>CAIRYF010000375.1 GCA_903882725.1 uncultured Simplicispira sp. | reverse complement strand
CTGCGGCTTCAGAGGCTTGCTTGACGGCTTTTTGCACCGACTCAAAAGCGTTGGAGGCCACCGAAACAGCGTTCTTCATAGCAGCGACAGCGTTTTCCGAGCCAGCAGGTGCATTTTGCGAGGCGGTATCGACCAACGTGGCAAAGTTGCGTTGTGCTTCGGCGGTTTGTGCCTCAACGGCCTTGGTGAATTCAGCGCTGGTGCCGGTGGCGATTTCGTACAGGTGACGGCTGTATGAAGCGGCTTTTTCAGCCAAAGGCTGGAACAGGCCAGCTTGCAAGGCCAGCAACTCTTGTGCGTCTTTGGCAGCAAAAGCGGCTTGGGCGTTGTTGGCAGCTTCGCTCAATGCGGCGCGTGAGGCAGTCAGATTCAGTTCAACGAGTTTTTCAACGCCTTCGAAGGCTTTGCTGGTCAGGCCAAACAGCATTTCAATGTTGGCTTTGTGTGCGGCCAGAAGTTGTTCATTGGTCAAGGACATACGATCACTCCAAAAAGTAATTTTAAAAATTGTGTGGATTTGCAGTTTTTGCAGTTATCTGCAAGGCTTTTTTGCAACCATGTTGCAGTGCAGCATGGAGTGAATTTTAGGCGTATTTGCAGTAAACGCAAGTCCTTTATATTGCACCGCAGCAGTTCAAAAGGTATCTATTGGTATCTTTCTTCTTTACACATACTTGGCATATGGTGCAGCAAGTCATCCATTTGTCCGTCTTTGCATAAAGGTTTTTAGCCTGATGGCGGCCGCTGTCTCAGTGCTTATGTGCTATTTAATTAATAGCTTACACCGCTTGTTTTATAAGGGCTAAAGGCGGTTTTGGTAGACTATTTGTCACAATTGCTGGGAGATCTGCCTGTGAAGGTTTTTTATTGGCTGGTAGCGGCTGCACTGTGGGCTTTGCCCGGTTGGGCGTTGGCTGCGGACATGGATGGCAGCACTTTGCCACTGTGGTGGGGCGTGCCATTTGCTGGCATTTTGCTGTCGATTGCGCTAGTGCCGCTGTTGGCACCCGTTTTCTGGCACCACCACTTTGGCAAGGTGGTGCTGATTTGGGGTTTGGCATTTTTACTGCCATTTGCGGCGGTGTATGGCGCGGGCGCAGCCGGTGCCAACTTGGTGCATGCGCTGCTGGCGGAGTACGTGCCTTTTGTGGCCTTGCTTACCGCTTTGTACACCGTGGCCGGTGGGATTTACATTCGAGGCAACTTAAAGGGCAGTCCGGGCCTGAACACCGCTTTGTTGGCCTTGGGGGCGGTGCTGGCCAGTTTTATGGGCACGACAGGCGCATCAATGCTGCTGATTCGCCCCCTGATTCGCGCCAACGACAACCGCAAGCACAACGTACACGTGGTGGTGTTTTTTATTTTTATTGTCTCCAACATCGGCGGCTCGCTGACACCGTTGGGCGATCCCCCCTTGTTTTTGGGCTTTTTGAAGGGCGTCGATTTTTTTTGGACAGTGGCCCATATCTACCAAGAAACGCTGTTTTTAGTGGTCGTGTTGCTCGGCATTTTTTATGCCATTGACAGCTGGTATTTTCGCCATCCAGAGGATTTTCGTTGCGTCGATCCGACACCCGACACGCTCGATATCGGCTTTGATGGCAAGCTGAACTTTGCTTTGCTGGCGGTGGTGGTGGCGCTGGTGCTGCTCAGTGGTTTTTGGAAGTCGCCGGTGGCGTTTGATATCGCTGGCACGCCGGTGGGCTTGCCGGGGCTGGTGCGCGATGTTGGTTTGGTGTTGGTAGCGCTGGCCTCGCTGGCGCTGACGCCAGCCAAAGTGCATTTGGACAACCAGTTTGGCTGGGGCCCAATGCAAGAGGTGGCCAAGCTGTTTGCGGGCATCTTTTTGACCATCATTCCGGTGATTGCCATGCTCAAAGCGGGTGTCAACGGGCCATTTGGAGCCATTGTCTCGGCGGTTACCCGGCCCGATGGTGCGCCCGACCCAGCAATGTACTTTTGGGCTACTGGGCTGTTGTCATCGTTTTTGGACAACGCGCCGACCTACTTGGTGTTTTTTAATACCGCCGGTGGCGACCCCGCTGCCTTGATGGCGGCGCTGGCACCCACTTTGGCCGCAGTATCGGCTGGAGCCGTGTTTATGGGTGCCAATACCTATATTGGCAATGCTCCCAATCTGATGGTCAAAGCCATTGCCGAACACCGGGGCGTGCGCATGCCCAGCTTCTTTGCTTATATGGCGTGGTCGTGCGGCATTTTGTTGCCGCTGTTTGTCGTCATGACCTTTATCTGGTTTTGATCGAGTGGGCTGCCCGATCAGCAGCCCAGCTGGTAAAAATCGCGCACCAAGCACCATGCCTCTTGTGCGGTGTCAACGTAGTGGAACAAGGCCAGGTCTTCGGGCGAAATCGTGCCTTCTTCAACCAGCATTTCAAAGTTAATAAAGCGCTTCCAATAGTCGCTGCCAAACAGCACGATGGGCACCGGCTTGGCCTTGCCAGTTTGCACCAGTGTGAGGACTTCAAACAGCTCATCAAGCGTGCCAAAACCGCCCGGAAACGCCACCAGCGCTTTGGCGCGCATCATGAAATGCATTTTGCGCAGCGCAAAGTAGTGGAACTTGAAGCTCAGTGTCGGCGTGATGAAGCGGTTGCCGCCTTGTTCGCGCGGCAGCACGATATTGAGCCCCACGGTCAGCGCGCCCTCGTCATGGGCGCCTCGGTTGGCTGCTTCCATGATGCCGGGGCCGCCACCGGTGCAGATATACAGGCGGTTTTCTGGGGTTTGGCGGTTGCTGTGTTCGGCCACCAAGCGCGAGAACTGGCGTGCCTTGTCGTAATAGGCGGCATTGCGCACGGCGCGATCGGCCAGCAACAGGGCGGGAGCGTCGCCGCTGGCTTGGGCGCGGGCCAGTTGTGCGGCGGCCTCGTCGGGTGCGACAAAACGGGCGCTGCCATACACCACCACGGTGTGCTCTACGCCTTGCTCGGCCTGACCCAGCTCGGGCTTGAGCAGTTCGAGCTGAAAACGGATGCCGCGTGCTTCGGGGCGAAACAAAAATTCGGGGTCGGCAAACGCCATGCGGTTGGAGTCCGCTTGCAGCGGGCTGCCGTTGTGCGATTGCAGATGCAGTTCTTGCCAAGCATTGGCCAGCTTGTGCTCATTGAGTTGGGTGTTGGCTTCCATGGGGAAATAAAGAAAGATTGAAAGATTGGTAAAAATACGACCTGGGCGCAGCGCAGTAATCAGGACTTGATAGGCCACAACAGCGCCACCGATTGCAGCCCCAGCCACGTCAACAGCAGCGAGCCCAGCAAGTGCAAGCTGGTGTGGCCTAAGGCCAGCGTATAGCGCTGCTGTTGCAGTAGGGCGACAGCCTCGGCAGAGAAGCTGGAGAACGTTGTCAGCGCACCCAAAAAACCAGTAATCAGCGCCAGCCGCCAAACCGGGTCCAGCTGCGGCAGGTTGTTTAGTG
>CAIRYF010000374.1 GCA_903882725.1 uncultured Simplicispira sp. | reverse complement strand
GTGCGAATAGGCGCGCTGCTCGATGGCCAGCAGATCATCCAAGCGCCCGATCTGTTCTAGCGTGAGCAGTTCTAACCGCGCTTGGGGGGCGTTGGCGTATTGGCGCAGGCAAGCGGCGGTGCTCATGCGCAAGCGGCGCGTTCATCAGCGCGCTCTTGGGTGGTTTTGGCGACTTTGTTGCGGATGTAGCGCGGCAGCGCTTGTGCGGCTGGCACTGCACCGCCTGCGGCCAGCAGCGCCGGAGCCAAGCGCAGCAGGGCGCTGGCGTCGGGCAGAGCGTGCAGGTGTGCTGCGTCCGGTGCCAAGCGCGCGCCATAAGCGGCTTGGGCGTTGCCGACGACGCTCCAGCCGGGCGGCACCACCAAGGCTTCAGGCGCGCACAGGCCAAAGTCGCCGTTGCTGCTTTCGCCTCCTTCTTTGCCTCCTTCTTCGCCGCTGCCGCAGCCCAGCCAAATGCCGCCTTGCCACTGGTAGCGCGCCCAATACACTTCGTTCATGCGTGCATCCAGCACGGCAATGACGTTGGTGCAACCGTATTGCTGGCGCGCTGCCTCAGCCACGGCGGCCAAGGTGTCGATGGGCAGCACCGGCACGCTGCGCCCGCCGCCAGCACCAAAGGCCAGCCCTTGCGTCACGGCGCAGGCGGTGCGCAGTCCAGTAAACGAGCCGGGGCCACGGCCAAAGGCGATGGCGTCCAAGTTGCCCAGCGCCAAATTGGCCTCGGCCAGCAATTGGCCAATGGTGGGCAACAAGCTGCTGGACGCTTGTGCGCCACCGGGGCCGCTGTACTGCCACCGCGCTGCGCCGCGCGCCACGGCGATGGACAGGGTGTCGGTGCTGGTATCAAAGGCAAGCAAATTCATGGCGGGCGGTGGTATCTGAAGGCAAGCCGACAATTATCGGTGCCTCTACACTCGCCGCCATGTCTTTGTCTCTTGCCCTTTTTTCTCCGGCGTGGTTGCGCCGCGCGGTGTTGGCTGCTGTTGGTGCCGCTATGTCGGTGGTTTTGGTGGCTGCAGTGGCCGCTGCCCCTTTGCCGATGACGGCGTTGCCGCCAGCGGTCGATGCCGCGCTGGCCCGCGCCAAGGTGCCGCGCGAGGCGGTTTCCATGCTGGTGCTGCCAGCCGAAGGCACCGACACGCCGCGTTTGGCTTACCGGACGCAGGAGGCGATGAATCCGGCGTCGGTGATGAAGTTGGTCACCACCTTTGCCGGGTTAGAGCTGCTGGGGCCAGCGTATGTGTGGCAAACGCCGGTGTATATAGAGGGCACAGTGCAAGACGGCACCTTGCGCGGCAACGTCTATCTGCGCGGCCAAGGCGACCCCAAGCTGGTGATGGAGCGGCTGTGGCTGCTGCTGCGCCGCTTGCAGGGCCAAGGCATTGAGGACATCCACGGCGACATCGTGCTCGACCGCTCGGCCTTTGTCGTCACCGAGCACAATGCGGCGCAGTTTGATGGCGAGCCGCTGCGCCCCTACAACGCTGCGCCCGATGCGTTGTTGCTGAACTTCAAGTCCATGGTGATGGGCTGGGTGCCTGATGCTGCGGCTGGCGTAGCGCGGGTGCAGTGGGATCCGCCGCTGGCTGGGGTGCAGCGGCCCAGCAGCGTGCCACTGGCGCGCCCCGGCACAGCGTGCGGTGACTGGCGCGCGGGCCTGCGCGCCGATCTGGCTGACCCGGCGCGCATTGCCTTTGCGGGCGACTACTCGGCCAGTTGCGGCGAGCGCCAGTGGGCTGTCGCCTATGCCGACCCTGGTGCCTACGCCGTGCGCGCCGTGGCTGGTATGTGGCGTCATATGGGCGGCACGCTGACCGGTACGGTACGCAACGGCACCGTGCCAGCGCGATTGCAGCCGGCCTTTAGCGCCAGCTCACCCGCGCTGTCCGAGGTGGTGCGCGATATCAATAAATACAGCAACAACGTCATGGCGCAGCAGCTGTTTTTGACACTGAGTTGGCAGAAAAACGGCGTTGGCAGTGTGGACGCTTCGCGCACGATAGTGCAGCAGTGGTGGCGCAAGCGCTTTGGCGAGGCAGGTATGCCAGTGATCGATAACGGCGCTGGCCTGAGCCGCGAGGCACGCATCAGCGCCCAAGCGCTGGGGCGTATGTTGCAAGCCGCTTGGGCGTCACCGGTGATGCCCGAGCTGTTGGCCTCACTGCCGGTGGTGGGTTTGGACGGCACGCTGCGGCGCAGCCAAAGCCGAGCCAGCGGCGGTGCCCATCTGAAAACCGGCAGCCTGCGTGACGTCTCCGCTGTGGCGGGTTATGTGCATGGCGACGATGGCCGACGCTATGTGTTGGTGGCCATGGTCAACCACGCCAATGCTGGCGCTGCGCGCCCGGCGCTGGATGCGCTGATCGACTGGACTGCTCGCCAGTCCAGCACAGCGCAAAAGCAACAACCCTAGCGTTAGTTGCCTTTATTTGGCCCAAGGCAGGGCTTACCCGCATAAGGCAGTGACGGGCCAAGATCTATGATTCTTTCAATAATCGCACGGGCGTGCTTTTTTAAGTGTGTTGTGAACTGTGTATTGGAGAAAATTGTGATTCCTTACCCCAAAGCTTCTTGGTCGGCCTTGTTTGCCGCGTGTATGTTGGTGGCCTGTGGCGGTGGCGGCTCTGACACCACGCCGCTGGCACCGGTGACTGCCGTCAAAGTCATGGGCGATAGTCTGGCCGACAGTGGCACTTACGGCTTTAAGTTCACCGTGCAAGGCAGCGCGGCCACGGGTGCGGGCTCTTCTGCCATCTGGCCTGAGCGCATTGCTGCCAGCTATGGCCAAACGCTGTGCTCGCACTACACCTCCAGCGGCACCACCTTTACCACCAACGCAGCTTGCGGCAACTACGCTGTGGGCGGCGGGCGCATCAACTATGTTGCTGCACCGACCTCGCCCTCTTCCGTGACACAGCAGATCAAAGACGCTGGCAGTGCAGGCTTTGGTGGCGGTGACTTGGTGCTGATCGATGGCGGTGCCAATGACATGGCCGACCTGATTGGCGCTTACCTCAAGGCGGCCAGCGACAGCGGTCAAGCCTACGCTGGCCTGCTGACCACCGTGCTGGACCCGGCGGCTGTGCGCACTGCAATGGCCTCTGGCACCAGCGGCATGGCGCAGATAGGTGGTGCTTACGCCAAAACTTTGGCGGCGCAATTTGCCAACACCATCAAAACCAACACCCTCAACAAGGGTGCCACGCGGGTGGCCGTGCTCAACGTGCCAGCGATCACCAAAACGCCCCGTTTTCAGATGGTGTTGGGTACGATCGCCAAGGCCAAAGGTGTGGAAGCCGCTACCCAAGCCCAAGCACTGTTTGATGGCTGGGTGAATGTTTTTAATGCCCAGTTGGCGGCCAGCTTGGGTGGTGATGCCCGTTTGGTGGTGGTGGACTTCTATACCTCGATGAAAGACCAGTCAGAGCACCCCGCGCAATACCAGCTCACCAACGCCAGCACGCCCGCTTGCCCAGCCACTGGTGTCGGCAGCGACGGCCTGCCCACTTACACCTTTGCCACTTGCACCGCAGCCAGCTTGTCGGCCATGACGCCGCCCACAGGTGCTACTGGCGGTGCTGACTGGTGGAGGAGCTACGGCTTTGCCGACAGCTTTCACCCCACACCGTATGCGCACCAGTTGATGGGGCAATTGGTATCGCGTTCGCTGTCGCAGGCTGGCTGGCTCTAAAGGAAAACACCATGCAATATTTTTCTTTTTCTTCTGGCTGCTTGGCAGCCGCCGCCCTGGTTTTGTGCAGCAGCGCCAGCGCCCAAGTAGCGGGCACTTGGAGTGCGCGTGTCGGTGTCACGCACATTGCGCCGCAGGTGAGCAGCGGTTATTTATCTACCCCCAGCTTTCCCGGCACTACCGTTGGTGTCGGCTCGGCCAGCACCTTGACCGGCGGCCTGAACTACATGGTGACTGACCATTGGGCGCTGGACTTGCCGCTGGGCTTGCCCTTTAAGCACGACTTTTATGGCACCGGTGCCATTGACGGCACCGGCAAATTGGGCCAAACCAAGGTGATTCCAGCCACCTTGTTTGCGCAATACCGCTTTGGCGAGCCGACGGCCAGCTTTCGCCCCTACGTTGGTTTGGGCGTCACCTACAGCCGCTTCTTTAAGAACCGCTCCACAGCGGCGCTGACGGGTGTCACCGGTGGCACACCGGCCAACCCGACCACTGCCTGGATCGAGAACAAATGGGGCATGACGCCACAAGTGGGCTTTGTCTGGAGCATCAACGAGCGCTGGTTTGTCGATGCGGCCTATTACAAGAGCTTCTTAAAGACCACCACGCACCTTTCTAGCGGCCAGTCCATTGACATCAAGCTCAAACCGAACGTGTTTGCCTTGGCGATTGGCTACCGCTTTTAAGCGGCGCGGCACACAAGCAAAACCGACCCCAAGGGTCGGTTTTTTGTGGGCTGCTTGGCTGTGAGACAGCTTACCAGCGTGCGTGCAGGCGGTCGTAAACGTAGGTGCCAAACAGGCGCTGCGCAGCCGGCGTGAAATACAGCGCATCGGCAAACACATATTTGTTGCTGTTGGCGTTGGGCAGCAGCGTGTTGGCGTTGCACAGCGCCGAGTTCAGCTGACCGGCGCCAATGCCAATGCCGGGGCCGGCGTCGATGGCGGTGCATACCGGTATGGTGGCGTTGTCAAACGAATAGCTGCCGGGCGAAGCAGTCAGCAGGTTGAAGTAATACGCCGCATCGATGTAGAGCACCTTGCTGCCGTAGTCCACCACGCTGACCAAAAAAGCCTCATTGAACTTGCTGCTGGCCTGCGTCAGCAGATCTTCTTGTTGAATGGTCTTGGCCCAGGGTGAACGGCCTAGGTTGTAGCTGCCAATGACCACCACGTATTTAGCGCCTGCATTGATGCTGCGAATAACTTGCGCCCCAAAATCGCGCCCGGCTTGCTGTGCGTTGGTCAGCATTTGCGCGCTGGTTTGTGTGCCCGCAGTCACGCCAGCCATTTGCGCCACGATGTCACCGGCACCAGCGCCCATCAGCACCACGTCAGAGTCTTTGAAGCTGCTGCTGGCCAAAAATTTATCAATTTGATCAGTCACCGTTGGCGTGCTGGCGTTGCCCGCCGCATCGGGGCGCGCTGTGACGCGCGCATTGCCTTGGGCATAGCTGGTGCCGCCGGTCGATACCGGGGTCAGCGTGATGCCGTAGGTGGCGGCCAGTTGCTGCGCCCAGTTGTTGGCCGAGCCGTCGTTGATGGTGTAGCGCGCGCCATTGACTTGGCCGACGTCGCTGAAGCCATCGCCAAAGGCAATAAAGCGCTCGGGCTTGAGGGCCGATTCAATCGTGCTAGAGCCGCACCCGGCCAGCAGCATTGCCGCCGATACACCCGCTGCCGCCAAGACGCTGCGGCGCAACCAATTAACTGCCATTTGTTTCTTCTCCAGAATGTGGGTGGGTAGTTTAACGAGCGCCGCCCGCCGTAGCTGCCGTAGCTGCTGCCGCGCGCTGTAGCCGGTCGCGCACGCCTTCCCAGTCGGGCGTGCTGGGCGGCGTTTCAATCCAAATCTCTTGTGCGCCTTGGTCGTCAAAGCGGCGCAGCATGGCAAACAGTTCGGCGGCGGCGGCTGTCGCATCGCTGGGCATGGGGTGCAGCACAGTGCTGAATGCGGCGTGCGCCGGGCAGTGCAGCGGCGTGCGGGCGTACACCGCCAGCGCCGGGGCGTCGGCACTGCGCGCTGCCAGCGCGGTGCGCAAATCAGCCGTGTCCAGTAAACGCACCGGCGCACTCGGTGCATAGTGGGCCAAAAGTGTGCCTGACGCGCGTGGAGTCTGCGCTTCTAGCTCTTCTTTTGATAGCAAGCGCTGGCCGCACGCCGCTTCAATTTGCGCGCGCGTGATGGCACCAGGGCGCAGCAGCACCGCCGCGCCGCGCGTGCAGTCAACGATGGTCGATTCAATGCCGACGGTGCAAGCGCCGCCGTCGAGCACCAGCAAGTCCGCGCCAAACTCGGACTGCACGTGCGCTGCCGTGGTGGGGCTGACGCGGCCAAAGCGGTTGGCGCTGGGCGCGGCCACGCCCCACACGCCGTTGGCCGCGCAGGCGCGCAGCACCGCCAGCGCCACCGGGTGCGCCGGGCAGCGCAGTCCGACGCTGCCCTGACCGCCGGTGGCCGCGCTGGCGACACCGGCGCGGCGCGGCAGTATCAAGGTCAGCGGGCCGGGCCAAAACGCATCGACCAGTGCTTGGGCAAAGTCCGGCACCGCACTGGCGAAATGTGCAATGCCGCTGGCATCGGCCACATGGACGATCAGCGGGTGGTCGCTGGGTCGGCCTTTGGCGGCAAAAATGCGCGCGACGGCGCTGTCGCTGCTGGCATCAGCAGCCAAACCGTACACCGTCTCCGTCGGCAGCCCCAGCAGCGCGCCGCTGCACAAGGCAGCGGCAGCGGCGGTGATGGCGGCGGGCGCGTTGCCGTCCAAAATCATCAAGCAGCCCTCAAAACGCGGGCAAGCCCAGCTGCTTTGCCGCTTGCAGCGCCGTCGCGCGGGCCGCCTCGGGCGTGGCGGCGGTGATGTTCAGGTGGCCCATCTTGCGGCCGCGCTTGGCGTCTTGTTTGCCGTACAGGTGCAGGTGCGCGCCGGGCAATGCCAGCACGGCGTCCCACGGCGGCGTTTGGGCTGCGTTGCCTTGCCCATGGCCAAACCACAAATCGCCCAGCAAATTGAGCATGACGGCGGCGCTGTGCTGGCGCGGCTGCACCAACGCCAAGCCTGCCAGCGTGCGCACTTGCAGCTCAAACTGCGAGATGTCGCAGGCGTTTTGGCTGTAGTGGCCGCTGTTGTGCGGGCGCGGGGCAATCTCGTTGACCACCAAACTGCCGTCCTGCAACACAAAAAATTCGACGCACAACACGCCGACATAATCCAGTCCATTTGCTATTGATTTCGCAGCTGCAACCGCTTGCTGCATAAGGGCTGGAGGCATATTTGACTTATAAACTTCGGTCATGGCCAGAATGCCACCGTGGTGCAGGTTGCGCTGTACTGGCAGGTTGACCATGCTGCCATCGCGCCCGCGCGCCACGATGACCGAGCATTCCAGCGCCAGCGGCAGCATTTTCTCCAGCACGCAGGGCACGGCACCTACCGACGCCCAGCCGGCAGCCAGTTCAGCGGTCGTGTTAACGCGCACTTGGCCTTTGCCGTCGTAGCCCATGCGCGCGGTTTTCAAAATACCGGGCAGCAAGTCGGCGGACACGGCGGCCCGTTGCGCCGCTGTTTCAATCACCGCATACGGCGCGCACGGCACGCCGCAGCGGACAAAGTGGGCCTTCTCTTGCGCCCGGTCTTGGGCAATGGCGACGGCGCTGGCGGCGGGTGCCACCGGACGCAGCGCGGCCAGCGTCGCCAGCGCGGCGGCAGGCACGTTTTCAAACTCGGTGGTGATGGCGTCGCTGAGTCGTGCCAGCTCGGCCAAGCCAGCTGCGTCGTCGTAGCTGGCGCGAATGTGGTGGTGGCTGACCTGACCGGCCGGGCTGTGTGCATCGGGGTCGAGCACGGCGGTGAAGTAGCCCATCGCCTGCGCGGCGTGGACAAACATCCGCCCCAACTGGCCGCCGCCCAGCACGCCCAGCGTGGCCCCGGGCAGCAGCGGAAAAACGGTGGGCGCGCTCATGGCGCTACCGGCGGCAAAGTCATATTGCGCGCGATGTCGGTCTGCGCTGCGCGAAAAGCGTTCAGGCGCTGGCGCAGATCGGGGTCTTCGTTGGCCAGCAGCGCCACGGCAAACAGCGCTGCATTGGCCGCCCCGGCATTGCCGATGGCAAAGGTTGCCACCGGAATGCCCTTGGGCATTTGCACAATGCTGTGCAGTGAATCGACGCCTTGCAAATGGCGACTGGCCACTGGCACGCCCAGCACCGGCACCGGCGTTTTGGCGGCCAGCATTCCGGGCAGGTGGGCTGCGCCCCCGGCACCGGCAATGATGGCTTTCATGCCGCGCCCAGCCGCACTGTCAGCATAGGCAAACATATCGTCGGGCATACGGTGGGCCGAGACCACCCGTGCCTCGTGGGTGATGCCAAAGTGCTGAAGAATCTCGACTGCGTGCTGCATGGTGTCCCAGTCGCTGCTGGAGCCCATGACCACACCGATCTGGATGGATGTCATAGTGGTGTAGAGCGGCACGCCATGGCGGCGGCCAAAATGTGAACCCGCGATTTTACTTTTTGTGTACCAGCGTGCGCCGCTGCACACCCTTTGACTGTCGGAGAACTTGAACCCCATGATTGACATCACCGTAGAAAATTTTGAAGCCGAGGTGGTTGCCGCCTCGATGCAAGCGCCCGTGTTGGTGGACTTTTGGGCACCGTGGTGCGGCCCGTGCCAGTCGCTGGGCCCGGTGCTGGAGACGCTAGAGACCGAATACGCCGGGCGCTTTACCCTGGCCAAAATCGACTCGGACCAACAGCAGCAACTGGCGGCGATGTTCGGCGTGCGCAGCATTCCGACCTGCGTGCTGATGGCGAACGGCCAGCCGGTCGATGG
>CAIRYF010000373.1 GCA_903882725.1 uncultured Simplicispira sp. | reverse complement strand
GGCGCTACAGCGCCTTTAGCCAAGAAGCGCCGCACTTGTTTGCCGACTTGTCGCGCAACCGCATTGACGCGCCAACCGAGGCGCTGCTGATGGCGCTGGCGCGTGAATGCGGCCTAGAAGCGCACCGCGACGCCATGCAGGCCGGTGCGCCCATCAACCACACTGAGCAGCGCGCGGTGCTGCACCATTTATTGCGCAATTTATGGCCAAATCGGCCTATAGCCCTTACACAGCAAGCGCTTACAGCTACTGATTTAATAGCGAATGCCGAGTGCGATGTGCAGACCACGCTGCACGCCATGCTGCAATACGCTGAGTGCGTGCGCAGCGATGCGGCGATTACGGACATCGTTAGCATCGGCATTGGCGGCTCGGGGCTGGGCCCGGCGATGGTGGCGGCGGCGCTGCAAGATCGCTGGCAAGACGGCCAGCGGGTGCATTTTGTCTCCAACGTCGATGGTATGGAGCTGGGCAGTTTGCTGCGCCAACTGCGCCCCCAGAGCACGCTGTTTTTAATTGCCTCTAAAACTTTCACCACCGCCGAGACCATGGTCAATGCCCATGCCGCGCGCGACTGGTTTTTGGCCCACGGCGGCAGCGTCGATATTGATGCACCGCTGCCACTGGTGCGCCACTTTGCCGCACTGACCACCAATATCGACGCCGCCGCTGCCTTTGGCATTAGCACCACCTTTGGTTTTTGGGACTGGGTGGGCGGGCGGTTTTCGCTGTGGTCGGCCATTGGCCTGCCGATTGCGATTGCCGTAGGCGCAGACGCCTTTAAAGAACTGCTGGCCGGGGCACACGCCATGGATGGGCATTTTTTTAACGCGCCGCTAGATCGCAATTTGCCGGTGCGCTTGGGTCTGCTGGACGTTTGGTATCGCAATTTTCACGGCTTTAGCAGCCGCTGCATTGCGCCCTACAGCCACGGCCTGCGCCGTTTGTCGGCGTATTTGCAGCAATTGGAGATGGAGAGCAACGGCAAGGGCGTCGATTGGCAGGGTCGTTTATTGCCCTACGCCACCTCGCCGGTGATTTGGGGCGAGCCTGGCACCAATGGTCAGCACGCTTTTTTTCAGATGATCCACCAAGGGCTGGACGTGATTCCGGTCGAATTTATCGTGCTGCGCCGGGGCGGGCGCGATTTGTCGGCCCAGCACCCGCGTTTGGTTGCCAACGCACTGGCGCAGGCGCAGGCACTGATGCTGGGGCGCAGCAGCGCCTGCGGCCACCGCCATTTCAGCGGCAACCGGCCCAGCAGCGTGCTGTTGCTGGAGCAGCTGGACCCGGCGTCGTTGGGCGCGCTGATTGCGCTGTACGAGCACCGCGTGTTTGTCGCTGGATCCATTTGGGGCATCAACAGCTTTGACCAGTGGGGCGTGGAGTTGGGTAAGCAATTGGCCACTGATATTGAGCCGCGCTTGGCCAGCGGCAGTGGTGGCAATAGTGACGGATTGGACGACGCTACCGCTGGGTTGTTGCAGCGCTTGCGTATGGGGCCGTAGTTCTTTAGAGCTAGGGGTGCCGGTTTGGCCTAGTTCTTTTGCCTTGGCGTCATGGGTCTGCCGAAGGATGGGCAAAGTATTGCGCTTTGGCGACGATACAACTCCACACAAGAGAGGTATCGAGCAATGGCAAGAACACCGCTTTCTGCGGGAGAGAGTCCGCAACGCACCCGGCAGGCTTGGTCGGTACTGATCGTCAGTACGCTGGCGTTTACTGTCTGCTTCATGGTTTGGATGATGTTTGGCGTGATCGGCATACCGATCAAAAAACTGCTAAACCTCAACTCCACGCAGTTCGGCTTGCTGACGGCCATGCCAGTGCTGACCGGGTCGTTGATACGCGTGCCATTGGGTATTTGGACGGACAAATACGGCGGGCGTATCGTCATGGCGGTTTTGATGGCCGTTACTGTGCCAGCCATTTGGATGATGGGCTACGCCACTGAATATTGGCATTTTCTTACCATCGGCTTGTTTGTCGGTTTGGCTGGCGGATCGTTCTCAGTTGGCACGCCCTACGTGGCGCGTTGGTTCCCCAAAAATCGCCAAGGTACGGCAATGGGTGTTTATGGCGCTGGCAATTCGGGTGCAGCAGTCAATAAATTTGCTGCCCCAGTGCTGCTGGTAGCTTTTGGGTGGGCTATGGTGCCGCAAGTATATGCAGCCATTATGTTGGGCACATTGGTGCTGTTTTGGTTTTTCAGTTATAGCGATCCAGCCCATTTGGTGCCAAGCAACATCAAGTTCTCTGAACAACTTCGAGTGCTGAAAGACCCCAAGGTACTTAAATACTGCCAGTACTACAGCATTGTGTTTGGCGGCTATGTGGCGTTGTCGCTCTGGATGGTGCAGTACTACGTGGGCGAATACGGCTTAGATATTCGTGTGGCTGCTCTGTTGGCTGCGTGCTTTTCGTTGCCTGGCGGTGTGCTGCGTGCTATTGGCGGTTGGTTGTCAGATAAATACGGCGCGCACAGTGTTACCTGGTGGGTGATGTGGGTGAGCTGGATTTGCCTGTTTCTACTTAGCTACCCACAAACCGACTTCACCATTCTCACGGTCAATGGATCCACGACCTTCCATTTGGGTCTGAACGTGTACGCCTTTACTGGGTTGATGTTCATCTTGGGTATTGCCTTTGCTTTTGGCAAAGCCAGTGTCTTTAAGTACATCAGCGATGAGTACCCGACCAACATCGGTGCCATCAGCGGCATGGTCGGGTTGGCCGGTGGTATGGGCGGCTTTTTACTGCCCATTGCTTTTGGCGCGCTGATGGATTGGACAGGTGTGCGCGCCAGCGCATTCATGCTGATGTATGGCGTAGTTTGGGTATCGCTAATTTGGATGTATTTCACCGAAGTTCGCCACACCAATTTGATGGGTTCTGCTAGCGCCACGGTGGCAGGCACAGTCCGCTGATCTTTTGAAAGTCACACACTCTATGTCTGCTTCTAATTCTGCCACCAGCGCACGCACGGGGCGCACCCTGCATATCTGGACGCCGGAGGACAAATCCTTTTGGGAGCGTGAGGGCGACGCTATTGCGAAAATCAATCTGTGGATTTCGGTACCTGCGCTGTTTTTGGCTTTTGCTATTTGGCAGGTCTGGAGCGTGGTGGCTGTAAGCCTGCCAAGTCTGGGCTTTAAGTATTCGAGCAATCAGCTGTTTTGGCTGGCAGCGGCCCCGGC
>CAIRYF010000372.1 GCA_903882725.1 uncultured Simplicispira sp. | reverse complement strand
CTTGGCCCACGCCCGGGTACAGCACCGGGTTAAACAGCGCCGCCAAGCTGCGCGCTACGCGCATAGCGGGGCTATTGGAACGGTCAATTTCACGCGCGGCAATGAACTGGCCCAGGCGCTCGTTGAGCTGATTCATGACAAAGCGGTTAAAGCCAATCGAGTGATCGAGCAGCCAGTGAAACGTATCAATCGGCAGGCCCGCTACCACGCTTTTGCGCAGCGCCTGCACGTTGTAGCGGTAGGGCTCGCGCTTGACTGCCGTGCCCTCGCCAAACCAACCGCCCGGCGGCAAACCGGCAAAAGTCATGGTGCTGCCGTCAGCACTGTCGGTGCTCATTTTGAGCAGGCCATCGACCACACCAAACCAGTACGTCACGGGCCGCCCAAGGCGGCAAACGTAGTCGCCCGGCTTGGCATCGCCGACCAATAAATTAGCCAGTGCGTGTTCACGTTCAGCAGGCAACAAAGCCGCCAACCACGGAATGCCAGCGAGGTCTTGCAAACAAGGAGGACGGCGGCGCTGGTGCAAGGAAAGATCGTGGCTCATGGGTCGTCGCTAGGCAGAGCCAGCAGGGTTTTGACAGGAAAAAGCGGAAAGAGGCAGCTATCTGCTCAAGCAAAAATAGGGCTTCATTCTTCAACATCGGCCATGATGCCTGCTCTAGCTCCTTTTGGGTGCCATCCGCGCCTGCTCCGTTTTTCAGGAACCATTCCATGCACACCATGCGATTGCCTGCCATACCGCCCGCCCGCCAGCCCAACCGGCGCCGCGTATTGGCAGGCGCACTGACCTTGCCGTGGCTGGGCTTATCTGGCACCCAAGCACAAGAAAAAACAACCGAAAAAACGCCAGAAAAAACACCCAACGCACCGATCAAAATTTACCAATCGACCGCCTTAACCGGCCCGCTGGGTGACCTCGGATCGGCCATGCACTACGGTGCCACAGCCGCTTTTACAGTCGTCAACGAGCGCGGCGGCGTGCATGGCCGACAGATTGAACTGAGCACGCAAGACGATGGCTACGAAGTGGCACGCGCCAAAGCCAACATCGAAAAAATGATGCACGAGCCCGACTGCTTTGCGCTATTTAACTGCATGGGCACTGCCATGATTCAAGCGGTACTGCCGCAGGTACTGGAGGCTGGCGTGCCGCTGTTTGCGCCGTTCACCGGTGCCCAATTGGCCCGCACCACAGGCGCGCGCAATGTATTCAACATCCGCGCCAGCTACGCCGATGAAGCCGACAAAATAGTGCGCCACCTGACCACGCTGGGCATCACCCGCATTGCCTTGGTCTACCAAAACAACACCTTCGGCCAAGACGTGCTCGTGGGCGTACAAGAGGCCATGGCGCTGCTGAAAATAGCCCCGGTCGTCACAGCCACCGTCAAAGACGATTCCTCGGATGCGCTGGCCACAGCACAAAAAATCGCCTCCATCCCAGGAGAGGCCGTCATCGTCGGTCTGGCCGGTAAACCAGCGCTTGATTTCGTCAAAGCATTTCGGCCACTGCGCCGGGGCATCAGCGTCTATGGGCTGTCGGTGCTGGGGACATCTGCCAACATCAAAGCGCTGGGTGCCGATGCCACCGGCTTGGCAATCACCCAAGTCATGCCCTTACCGACCAACTTGGTAGTGCCCGTGGTGCGCGATTTTCACCAAGCATGGAAAACCCAAGGCACCACCACCTCAGCATCACACTTGGCGCTGGAGGGCTACATCAATGCCCGCATATTTATCGAAGCACTGCAACGCGCTGGCAAAGAGCCGACACGCGCCGCATTCATCGATGCCACTTGGAATTTGAAAAGAATCAACCTCGGCGGCTTTCAAATCAGCGCCAGCAGCACCGCGCGCAGTGCCTCCAATTTTGTCGAATTGACGATGATTGGCCGCGACGGTCGCTTTTTCCGCTGACTCCCACACCAGCATCAGGGTTTTGCCTGATGCGGGATTTCCCCTAGATTGTCGTCACGAAGACAAAACAACGTCAAAGTGACGCCTACCATCTGTTGCAAACGCTGACCTTGTGTCGCCCCTTGAACTTTTTAGGACCCGGAATGAAGATCACGTTTCCGCAAATGCTGCTCAAGCATGCTGCCGAGCGCCCCGATGCCGCGGCACTGCGCGAAAAAGAATATGGCATCTGGCAAACGCACAGCTGGGCCGACGTAGCCCGTCTGGCCGAGCAAGTTGCTGCCGGCTTGCACTTGGCTGGACTGCGCCGTGGCGAACACATGGTGGTCGTCGGTGCCAACCGCCCGCGTCTGTACGCCACCATGCTGGCCGTGCAATCGCTGGGAGCCATCCCGATTCCGCTGTACCAAGATGCAGTGGCCAACGAGTGCGTTTATCCCATGAACAACGCCGAAGTGCGTTTTGCTGTGGTCGAAGACCAAGAGCAAGTGGATAAATTCCTCGAAATTCGCGATCGCTGCCCTGCTATCTCCAACATCTACTTCGATGACCCACGCGGTCTGCGCAAGTACGACGAAGAAGGCTTGGCTTCATTTGACACGCTGATCGACACCGGCAAAGCCTTTGCAGCCAAAAACCCCGATTGGTTCCGCACCGAAGCGCTCAAGGCCCAGCCAGACGACGTAGCGGCAATGTTCTTCACCTCAGGCACCACCGGCAATCCCAAAGGCGTGGTGCACACGCACAACAGCTTGCTTGACCGCGCCATGGCCGGTGCCGAGTTTGACAAGCTGACCAACGCCGAAGAAGTGCTGGCCTACCTGCCTCCGGCGTGGATTGGTCAAAACATCTTCAGCTACGCGCAATGGCTGGTCTGCGGCTATGTGGTCAACTGCCCCGAGTCGGCCAGCACCGTGACCATCGACTTGAAAGAAGTCGGCCCCACCTACTACTTTGCGCCGCCGCGTATTTTTGAAGGTCTGCTGACCAGCGTCACTATCCGCATGGAAGACGCCAGCCCCATCAAGCGCAAAATTTTTGAAGCCTGCATGGGCGTGGCCCGCCGCGTTGGTCCCGATTTGATGGACGGCAAAAGCATCGGTTTGATCGACCGCCTGAAGTACGCCGCTGGCAACTTCTTGGTATACGGCCCGCTGCGCAACAACCTCGGCTTTAGCCGCGTGCGTGTGGCTTACACGGCGGGCGAGGCCATCGGTCCCGATTTATTTAGTTTTTACCGTTCCATCGGCATCAACCTCAAGCAGCTCTACGGTTCAACAGAAACTGCCGTTTTTGTCTGCCTGCACCCCGACAACGAAGCGCGCGCCGACACCGTCGGTGT
>CAIRYF010000371.1 GCA_903882725.1 uncultured Simplicispira sp. | reverse complement strand
GCGAGTCCGCCAAAGCCAAGGCCGGTGTCAACTGGCACGGTTTTGGCAAGATGGCGACCGGCTTCAACATGCTTGACCCCATCAAGTCGACCATCGTGACGCCCGGCATGGACTTGAATGGCAAGTTTGCCAAGAAGGGCATTCCAGCCAGCATCGTCACCAAGTTTTTGGCCGAACACGGCGTGGTGGTCGAAAAAACCGGCCTCTACAGCTTCTTCATCATGTTCACCATCGGCATCACCAAAGGCCGCTGGAACACGCTGCTGACGGCCTTGCAGCAGTTCAAGGACGACTACGAGAAGAACCAGCCAATGTCGCGCGCCATGCCCGAGTTTTGCCAAAACCACCGCCGCTACCAGCGCCTTGGCCTGCGCGATATGTGCCAGCACGTACACCAGTTGTATGCCCAATACGACATTGCCCGCCTGACGACCGAGATTTATCTGTCCGACCTGACCCCGGCAATGAAGCCCAGCGACGCCTACGCCCACATTGCCCAGCGCCGCACCGAGCGCGTGCCGATTGACCAGCTTGAAGGGCGTATCACTGTCGGCCTGATCACGCCTTACCCGCCGGGTATTCCGCTGTTGGTGCCGGGCGAGGTGTTTAACAAGCGCATCGTGGACTACCTTAAATTTGCCCGCGAATTTGCAGCCCTTAGCCCCGGCTTTGAGACCGATATCCACGGCCTGGTCGAAATTGAGGACGAAAACGGCCAAGTCAGTTATTACGCTGATTGCGTGGCTAGCAGTTAGTTAAATAGCCCATAAATAGCAGGCAAAATGGCTGCAAGCGCACTGTATACGTGCGCTTACAGCTATTTTTTTGATAGTAATTTTTTGATAGTAATAGTCGGCATCTTTATGGTGTTGGCCGGTCTGGGACACCTTGGATACCTTGGACATCTTGGACGTCGTGGCGCACGCGCACAAAGCTGGCAAAGCGCGGCAGGCCGCTGTCGTGTCTGCCGCGAAAGCGGTAAGTCACCCAGCTGCCAATGGGCGGCGGATGGATGCGATCGGCGTCGCTCAGGCCGGTGCCGAGTTTGAAGCGCTGGCCGCTGGGCGTCTCCACCAGCAGCGCGCCCAAGCGTTCGGCGTATTTGCCTTGGCCGGGCAGGTGGCCGACCACACGCGCTTCGGCATCGTCGTGGGTTTTTACTTTGATCAGGTCGTCACTGCGCCCAGCGCGGTAGAGCGAGCTGCCCCGGTGCAGCATCAGCCCCTCGCCGCCCGCTTGCACGGTGCTTTGCAGCAGCGCTTGCAGCGCTGCGTCGCTGGGGACGCGCTGTTGGTGTACCGCCTGCACCCACGGCTGGCCGATACGCGCTACCGCCGTTTGCAAGGCGGGCAAGCGCTCGTCAAAGCTGCCGGGGTGCGCGGGCAGGTCAAACACCATAAAACGTATTTGCCGCCAAGCGCTGTCGCCCGCGTCGGCGCGGCGCGTGGTGGACTGCGCCTGCGCAAACTGGCCGCGCCCGGCCCACAGTTCGCCGTCCAGTGCGGTTTGGGGCCAGTCGGCGGTGAACCACGCGGGGGCGTGGACGGTTTCGCCCCCGCGCGTGCGCAGACTGCGCCCGTCCCAGTAACCGCGCACGCCGTCGTATTTTTCGCTGACCCAGTAGTCCTGCAACGCCATGCCGGGGCGATAGATCTGCGCCAGCAGCAGCGCTGGGGCGTCGGCAGCAACTGCAATGCCCCACGCCGCCAGCGCCAACAGAGTGAGGGCGCGGCGGCGGTGGAGCATTGAGGGCATTGATGGCATAAAGGGCATCAGATAAGCGCTTTTAACTCATTTATTGATAGCTAGAAGCGCTTGCTAGATAAGGGCTAGAGGCATTTTTGACCACTATTTGCATAATTTTCGCAGTTTCAGGCCCATTTCAAGCCGGTTTTAAGCCAAAGCGTCGCTGCTGGCGCTGATGCCAGCGGTTTGGCTGAAACCGCCATCGACATAGGTGATCTCAGCGGTGACGCCGCTGGCCAAGTCCGACAGCATGAAAGCGGCCACGTTGCCGACGTCCTCAATCGTCACGTTGCGCCGCAGCGGCGAGGCACCAGCGACCCTACCCAGCAGCTTGCCAAAGTCTTTGATGCCGCTGGCGGCCAGCGTTTTGATGGGGCCAGCGCTGATGCCGTTGACACGAACGCCCTTGGGGCCGAGCGATTCGGCCAGATAGCGCACGCTGGCTTCTAAGCTGGCCTTGGCCAAGCCCATGGTGTTGTAGTTGGGAATGGTGCGCAGCGCGCCCAAATACGACAGCGTCAGCAGGGCAGCTTTGTCGTTCAGGTACGGCAGCGCGGCCTTGGCCATGGCCGGAAAGCTGTAGGCGCTGATGTCGTGCGCAATGCGAAAGGCTTCGCGCGACAGGCCGTCGAGAAAATCGCCGCCAATCGCCTCGCGCGGGGCAAAGCCGATGGCGTGGACAAAGCCGTCCATCTTGGGCCACGTTTGCGACAGGTCGCTGAACATCCGCTCAATTTGCTCGTCGCTGGCGACGTCGCAGTCAAAAATCAGCGTCGAATCAAACTCGGCGGCAACGCCGGTAATGCGGTCTTTAAAGCGCTCGCCGACGTAGCTGAAGGCCAGTTCAGCGCCTTGTGCGTGGCAGGCTTTGGCAATGCCGTAGGCGATGGAGCGGTTGGACAGCACACCGGTGATCAGCAGTTTTTTGCCGGTAAGAAAGCCTGTGTTTTGGGTCATATTTTTCTCCTGAACGGGTTTGGATGCAGTTGGATAGGGGCCCAATGCGGCTAGCGGCGCTGGGGAAAAGGGCCGCTAAAAGCTGGTGCAGAATTGTCGCATGCGGTTTTTTACGATGTGTGCTTTGGGTGGTTTAGCGCTGTGCGCCGTGCCGGCTTGGGCGGCGCATGGCTACGCGCTGTGGGGCACGCTGAAATACCCGGCGGGCTTTGCGCATTTTGACTATGTCAACGCCAGCGCGCCCAAGGGCGGCGAGCTGCGCTTGGTCAGCAATTCGCGCGCCTCGACGTTTGACAAATACAACCCGTTCACCATCAAAGGCAGCGCGCCGGCCTATTTGGCGCAGCTGATGTTTGACACGCTGCTGACCGGCTCGCTGGACGAAACCGCCGCCGGTTATGGCCTGCTGGCGCAGGAGGTTGACGTCGCGCCCGATGGCCTCTCGGCCACGTTCCGCCTGCGGCCCGAGGCACGCTTTCACCACGGCAAACCGGTGCTGGCGCAGGACGTCAAATACAGCTACGACACGCTGGTCGGCCCGCACACCTCGCCGGGTTACAAAACCATGCTGATGGATGTGGCGGGGGTTGACGTTATTGACGACCACACCGTGCGCTACCGCTTCCACAAACCCAACCGCGAACTGCCGCTGACGGTCGGCGGTCTGCCGGTGTTCAGCCGCGACTGGGGCGCAGAGGCTGGAGCGCAAGGCGGCCAGCCCAAGCCGTTTGACCAGGTGGTGACAGACCAGCCCCTGGGCAGCGGCCCTTACAAAATCGGCCCAGTGCGTTTTGGCAAAGACATCACTTATGTGCGCGACCCCCAGTATTGGGCGCGCGACCTGAACGTGCGCAGTGGCACGGCCAACTTTGAGCGCATCACCGTCAAAATCTACAAAGATGCCACCGCCCGGCTCGAAGCGCTCAAGGCGGGCGAATTTGACTTGATGCGCTTTTTCAGCGCGGGCGACTGGGCGCGGCGCGTCAACGGCAAAAAATTTAACACTGGCGAGCTGGTCAAGGGCGAGTTTGCGCACAAGCTGCCCTCGGGTTTTCAAAGCTATGTGCTCAACACCCGCCGTCCGCTCTTGCAGGACGTGCGCGTGCGCGAAGCTTTGGGGCTGGCGGTCGATTTTGAGTGGATGAACCGGCAGATGTTTTATGGCGCGTACCAGCGCGTCAACGGCCTGTTTGGCAACACCGCCTGCGAGACACACGGCCTGCCGTCACCGCAAGAGCTGGCGCTGATGGAGCCGTGGCGCAAAGAGCTGCCCGCCGCCGCCTTTGGCGCTATGGCCGCGCCGCCCAGCACCGATCCGCCGTCGTCGCTGCGTGCCAACCTGCGCCGCGCCCAGCAACTGCTGCACGACGCTGGCTGGCGCGTGCAGGACGGCGTGCTGCGCAACGCGGCCGGCCAAGCGCTGGCGCTGGAATACATGGACAGCAACGACGGCGGCGTGCGCACCGTGGCACCGTGGATGCGCAACCTTGAAAAACTTGGCGTCCAGCTGCGTTTTCGCTCGGTGGACTTTGCGCTGTACCAGCAGCGGCTGCAAAACTTCGACTTTGATATCACCAGCATCGCCTACGGCGGCACCAACAACCCCGGCCAAGAGTTTGCCGACTTGTTTGGCAGCCAAGCCGCCGACACCGAAGACTCAGGCAACTTTGCCGGTGTCAAAAACCCAGCGGTTGATGCCTTCGTCACCGCCCTGACCAGCGCCAAGAGCGAAGCCCAATTGCTGCCGGCCTGCCATGCGCTGGACCGCGCCATTGCCCACGGCCACTATTTGATTCCGCAGTGGACCGCGCCCACGCACCGCATGGTTTACGACGCTTGGCGCCTAGAGCGCCCCGCCACCGTGCCGCCGTACTCGCCCGGCGAGACGTGGGTGATTGATACGTGGTGGGCGCGCGTGGCATCGCCGATTGTGATGGCGACCAAATAAAAGACCTTGGGGTACAAGCGGTGGAATCCGTTAAGTACGGTAAGATACCGTACAAAGGAGCCCGCCATGACTACCACCACCGCCCGTTTAGACCTTCGCCTTGATGCCCACGACAAGCGCCGCATTGCCAAGGCCGCCGCGCTGCGTGGTCTGCCCGTTTCGGCCTTTGTGCGCCAAGCGGTGTTGCGCGAGGCAGACAACGCCATCGCCGCCGACGCGGTGGTGCTGCTGTCTGAGGACGAGTCGCGCTGCTTTTTGGCTGCGCTCGATGCCCCATTCCAGCCCAACGAGCGCCTGCGCCAAGCCATGCACAACGCCGCCGCCCTAGTATCCCGTTGAGCCATGGCGCTGCACTTTGCCCCGCTTGATGCCCGCTGGCACCAGCGCAGCAGTTTTGTCAGTGGCACCACCGCACTGGATAGCTACCTGCAACAACGCGCAAGCCAGCACCAGCGCGACGGCATTGCCACCACCCATGTGCTGACCGACAGTGGCGACCCTGCGCGCATCCTGGGCTACTGCACTTTGTCTGCCGCACAACTGACCTTGAGCGCGCTACAAGAGGCCGACCGCCAACGCCTGCCCGCTTACCCCGTCCCCGCGGTGCGCGTTGGCCGATTGGCGGTGGCCGCTGCCGAGCAAGGCAAGGGATATGGCCAGCTGCTGCTGGGTCACGCGGTGAACCTGGCCTTGTCGCTGCGGCAAACCTTGGGCGTGCGTGTGCTGGTGGTGGATGCCAAAGACACCCCGGCAGCCTTTTTTTACCAGCGCTACGGCTTCATCCAGACCTCGGAAAACGCGCTCACGTTATATCTACCACTGTAAAAACTGAAAATAGAAATAATATGCCAACACTGCATTGGGTAGGTAAAGAAAAAGTGGTAAACCATCACCATGATGTGCCGTTTCGCTTACTAGACAAAAAATACAGTTTTTCCGCACAGCCCGGCACGCCAAAAAATACCACCGACAACCGAATTATTCATGGTGATAATTTAGAGGTCTTGAAAAGTCTATTGCCTGAATTTGAAGGTAAGGTTAATTGTATTTATATTGACCCACCATACAATACCGGC
>CAIRYF010000370.1 GCA_903882725.1 uncultured Simplicispira sp. | reverse complement strand
TTTGGCCCAGGCCGCCATTGGCCCCGGCATGGCCATTTACAGCCAGTACGCAGGCGTGCTCAACCAAGACGGCACCAGGATGCGCGTACACGATGCGCTGGTGCTCATCAACCGCGAAATCACCGACCACCTGACACCCGACGCCGGCAGCTTTGACGCCGACACCCTGTTTGCCAACAGCTGGTTTGAGCAATACGGCTGGGCAGAAGGCCCGTTTGGCGAAGCCGCCGTGCTGGCCCAAGGCAAAGGCACCACGGTGGACGGCGTGGCCGTTGCCGGCATTGCCGAAAGCGGCGCCGGCAAAGTGCGCCTGCTGCGCTGGGCCGACTACGCTGCTGGCTGGGACCCGAAGCTGGACACCCGCAACCCGGTGTGGGAAGCCACGCACCAGCTGATTCGCGCACTCAACACACAAGGCGAGTCGGCCGCCGGTGCCCTGCTGGCCGCCATGCCCGACAAGGCCGAGCCGATTCGCCAACTGGCCTACCACCTCTACACCCTGTGCGAGCGCAAAAAATGGGCCGAAGACGCCCGCGCCTACAACGAACTCATCACCGCCTGGCACGCCGTGCTGGCCGCCAGCCGCGAGCAAGGGCCGCGTGGGGAACAACTTGGATTTGACGCATGAGCACACAAACCGCACCTTCTACATCCGATATCTGGGCCGTCATCAGCAAGGAAATCACGGGCATTCAACTGCTTTGGGAAGCTGTGGAGGGGATGTATTTCAAACAGGTTTCGCCCAGCGGGCTGGCTTTGCTTGATCAAGATGCTCCTCTGTTGTTCCGACTCATGCAGACGGCCATGATGGAGTCACTGCTGATGCGTATGTCGCGCTTGATGGATCCGGCAGCAACTGGTACCAAGCCGAATTTGAGTTTGAAGCAACTAACGAGCACAGACCCTGAACTTGGCCCAGTGGTAAGTGGGGTGTGCGAGGCATGGGATGCATCAACCCTCAAAGATATCCGCAACAAGTATCTCAGCCACAACGACTTGGCGCGTTCCCTGACCGAGGAGCACACACTGGCTATTCCCTTGTCGAACGGTGACGTTGAGGCCATGCGTGGTCTTGCAGCCGCATTGCGCAGCTTGCGCCGTGTTGTCAGCCAAAAAGTTTCGGGCGCTCCATATTTGGATGGAGCGCTCGATAGCCAGATGAGCCATGAGATCGATGTGCTTGGCCGCACGATTATGGCGGGCAGTTGCTTCTACCGACTGTTGCCAGAGCATGGCTTCTTACAAGAAGCGCTTGCCACCACTGAGGCAGATGCCACGCATCAAATAAACCAGAAAAAATAATAGCCATGACCATCAAGCCCTGGCGCGAAGTCGCCCACCCCCACAAGGACGTGCTGGAAGGCACCTTCAAGCAAAGCGATTTTGCGGCTGACATCTCGCAGGTACACGCAGGCACTGCGCCGCTGGAGTACCAGGATGCAGAGATGTTCTTTGCTCGCACCTTTATTACCGAGGGGATGCGTCTGCTGCTGCAAAGCGTGGCCGAGCGGCTGTCGGGCCGGGGCGGCGATCCGGTCATTCAATTGCAAACCGCCTTTGGTGGTGGCAAAACGCACACGCTGCTGGCGGTGTACCACTTGGCCAGTCGCCAGTGCGCAACTGAAAAGCTGGCGGGCATTCCGCCGATTCTGGATACCGCTGGCGTCACATCCTTGCCGCAAGCCAAGGTGGCAGTGATTGACGGCATCAAGTTCTCGCCCAGCCTGCCGCGCACACACGCGGGCACCACGGTCAATACGCTGTGGGGCGACCTGGCGGTGCAGTTGCTGGGCGGCGAAGGCTATGCGTTGCTGGCCGATGCCGATCAGGCGGGCACATCCCCCGGCAAAGACGTGCTGACGACGCTGCTGCAACGCGCAGCGCCTTGCGTGGTACTGCTGGACGAGCTGGTGGCCTATGTGCGCCAGCTGGAGCCGGGCAAGAGCTATCCCGGCGGCACGTTTGACAGCAACATCACCTTCATCCAGGCGCTGACCGAGGCCATGAAGGGCGTGCCCAATGCGATTTTGCTGGCGTCGTTGCCGCAATCTGAGACGGAATCAGCCGGCACGCAGGGCCAGCGTGCGCTGGATGTGCTGGAAAAATACTTTGGCCGCGTGGAGTCGGTGTGGAAGCCGGTGGCGGCGGAAGAGGCGTTTGAGATTGTGCGCAGGCGCTTGTTTGACAGCGCGGGCGACCCAGCGCAGGTGCGCGCCACAGCACGGGCGTTTGGCGAGTTGTATCGGCACAACCCCACCAAGTTTCCTGCTGAGGCACAGGAGGCACGCTACGAGGAGCGCATGGCAGATGCCTACCCAATTCACCCCGAGGTGTTTGACCGCCTGTACGAAGACTGGTCGACACTGGACAAGTTTCAGCGCACGCGCGGGGTGTTGCAGTACATGGCCATCGTCATCCACCGACTGTGGAACAGCAACGACAAAGACCCGCTGATCATGCCGGGATCGTTGCCGCTAGACGATGCTGTGGTGCGCAACAAGAGCATCCACTACCTGTCCACCGGCTGGGAGCCGGTGATTGAGCGCGAAATGGATGGCCCGCGCTCGGCAGCGGCAGACATTGATGGGCATGACACCCGCTTTGGCAGCGTGCAGGCCGCGCGGCGCGTGGCGCGCACCATCTTCTTGGGCAGTGCGCCATCCAATGCGGCGCAGGCGGTGCGCGGTATTCGGGTCGAAGGCATCTTGCTGGGTGCTGTGCAACCAGGACAGGCCGTTGGCACCTACGAGGATGTCATCAAGCGCTTGCGCGACCGATTGCACTACCTGTATGGCGAAAAAGACAGCTATTGGTTTGACACGCGGCCCAACCTGCGCCGCGAAATGGAGAGCCGTAAGGCCAACCTGAAAGATACCGACGATGTGTTGCCCGTGCTGCGTGATCGCGTGGGCCGGGTGTTCTCCAAAGGTAACCGCTTTGCCGGTATCCACGTTTTCACACCGTCTGCCGACGTGCCTGACGACTTTG
>CAIRYF010000369.1 GCA_903882725.1 uncultured Simplicispira sp. | reverse complement strand
GTCAGATCGACGTTGGATTCTTCCAGCGCGCCAGCGCGCAGCGAGCCAAAGCTGCCGCTGCCGGGTTTGCCATCGACCGGCACCCCCGAATCACCCGACTCGACCCAGTTGTTGTTGCCTACGGCGGTGAGGCCTTGGGGGTTGCGAAAGTTGGTCAGGGCAATTTGGGCCTCAGCGCGGTTGATACCGTTGGAGTAGCTGGCCATGATGGTGCCGTCAGCACCGATGTTGATGTTTTTCAGCTCGCCGGCGGCAAAGCCGTCTTGCTGCAGATCGGAGATAGCAAATTTGCTGCCGAACTGGGTGGCACCCGATAGATCCAGTTTGATGGCTATGTCGGCCACAGGTGGTGCATTGGGGTTGGTGGTCGGCTTGACTGTCAGGGTGATGGCGGCGTTGGCCGGATCGTATTTGCCATTGGCATCAAACTTGACCGTGCCAATGGATGTAGCGACGACTGGTGGAGTAGCTGTCGCGTCATCGAGTTTGTCGAACACTTTCCATGTATTAGCGGCAGCGTCTTTTTCAAAATACAGATTCACGGGCGTCGCTACACCTTGGCTGTCGTAGACGTTGACGGAGGTGCCATAGGTCGAGCGGGGGGTGGCGGGGATGGCGGGCACAGCTGGTGGGCCAACAACAGCAGCGGCACCTGCCGCATCCTTGGCGCGCGCATCAAGATTGAATGTGATAGTCGCGCTAGTCGTTGGCTGGGCTGCGATAGGTGAGCCGATCGGAAACGACAGCGGCGTGGTGGTCGAGCTGGCTAGGCCAGTGGCCGGATCGACCTTGTAGCCCATGACGTGGGCACCGTCGTTGGTCACCACGTCGCCGGTTTTGTCTTGCTTAAAGTTGCCAGCGCGCGTGTAGGCAGAGGAGCCATCGGGCAGTTGCAGCTTGAAGAAGCCACCGCCGTTGATGGCCACGTCCAAGCCGTTGCCGGTCATGTTCAGACCGCCTTGGCTAAATTGCTGCGAAATAGTGGCTACTTCAACGCCAAAGCCGGCATTTTTTCCACCGCTAAAGCCGGCCATTGAATTGGCAACCAAGTCGGCAAATTCAGCGCGTGAGGCTTTGAAGCCGACCGTGCCGGAGTTGGCGATGTTGTTGCCGATGACGTCCAAATTTTTGCTGGCAGCGTTGAGGCCCGAGATGCCTTGTTGAAAACCCATGGTATTGCTCCTGAAGGAAAGATGTGGTGCGCGACAGCGTCAGCGGTGGGGCCGCATTCCGCGTTCTGCGTTAGAGGACAGACTTGACCGCAGCAAAATCAATGGTGTCGCCACGGCCCAGTTGCAGTTGCAGTGCGCCGTTTGCTTGGCTGACTGAGACCACTTGGTCGATGGTCAGCGGGGTAGCCGCCACGTTGGTGTCGCCGTTTTTGGCCACTACTTGGAAGTGCAGCGGGCCGCTGTCAGGGTGGGCGCTGGTGTCCCATTCAAAGTTGACCCGCCCTGCTTTGAGGGAACCCAGCTCCACCACACCCAGCTCTTTGCCGCTGGCGTTGAGCACTTGTACTTTGACATCGGCGGCGGACTCGGATAAATCGAGTGCGCCATAGGCGGTTTTGGTTTCGGTATTGACGGCCATAGAGTCGCCTTCCACCAGCACTTGGTGTCCGACCATGGCGCTGCCTTGGAGCATTTGCTGTGCAGCGAACTGGCTGACCATGCCTTTGACAGTGGTGTTGAGCTGCTCGATGCCGGTGACGGTGTTGATCTGCGCAATTTGCGAGGTCATTTGCGCGTTGTCCAGCGGGTTCATCGGGTCTTGGTTGTTCATTTGCGCCACCAACAGCTTCAAAAAGCGGTCTTGTGAATTGGCCGCATCGTTGGCGTTGATGTTCTTGGTGGCGCTGGTGCTGCTGGTGCTGCTGCTAGCGCCGGTACTGCTTACGGTGCTGGGCGTGCTGGAGGTGATGGCGGAGGTCATGGGGTGTGCTTTCAGGAGGGACGGCCAGGGTGTGCGGGCGTTTATTGGCCCATTTGCAGCGTCTTGAGCAACAGTGACTTGGCCGTGTTCATGACTTCGACGTTGTTCTGGTACGAGCGCGAGGCCGAGATCATGTTGACCATCTCTTCCACCGCATTGACGTTGGAGTGCGTGACGTAGCCTTCAGCATCAG
>CAIRYF010000368.1 GCA_903882725.1 uncultured Simplicispira sp. | reverse complement strand
CTGCTTGCGACGGTACTCCAGGTCGTTCATGGGGTTGCCGGATTGCTGCTCGATCAGGTTTTCTTCACCGGTGGCGGACACGTCCAGCAGCACCATGCGACCACTGACACGCTGTTCCAGACCGATATATTCCTCCAGCTCCATGTTGGGCCAAAAGTTGACCAACTGGATGCTGCGGTTGGGCGAGCCAATGCGGTCGATTCGGCCAAAGCGCTGGATGATGCGCACCGGGTTCCAGTGAATGTCGTAGTTGACCAGCCAATCACAGTCCTGCAGGTTCTGGCCTTCTGAGATGCAGTCGGTGGCAATCAGTAAACTGATCTCACCCTCGTCTGCCATCTCGGACGGACGCTCTTTGGCGCGGGGGGCAAAGGCCGACAACACGCTGCTCATGTTCTTGCGCAAACTTGGCAGCGTGGTCTGAATGCCCGCACTGCCGGTGACCAAGGCAGAGTCAATGCCCAGCGTGGTTTTGGCCCAGTCAGCCAGGTGCTGGTAAAGGTAGCCCGCCGTGTCAGAGAAGGCGGTGAAAACAATAATTTTCTGATTGCCTGGGTTGATGGGGTGGCGGCACTTTTGCGCAATCATGTCGCGCAAGTGGGCCAACTTGGCATCACGGGTGGCATCCACCTGTCCGGCGGCGGCCAGCAGGGTGGCCAGGCGGTTGCGGTCTTCAATCAGGTCTTGCTTCCAGCGGATCAGGTCCACATCACTGAGCAATACCTTGACCTTGCGGCCTACCAGCAGGGCCTCAAAGGCTGGGTCTTCAATGTCCACGTCGGCAATGTCGATTTCTTCAATGCCCTCTTCACCGGCAACACCAGCCATGTGGGCTTCGATATGGGCCAAGGTGGCTTCCACGTCTTTGAGCTGCCTGCCCACCGTGAGCGCAAATGACGACACCGCACTTTCCATGCGCTTGAGCACGTTCACACGCAGCAGGTGAATCAAGCTCTCTTCACGGTCGGCCTGCCTGAAGAAGCTCTCGCCGCCGCGAATTTGGGTGCTGTATTTGGCATCGTAGGCGGCTTGCTTGCTGGGCAACACATAACGCAGGGGCGCATAACTGGCCAAATTCAAGCGCCGGATTTCAAGGTTGATGTCCTTGATGGCCCTGAACTGGCCCGCCAGATCGACATCAGCCTTGATGTTGATGGGCGGCAGGCGGTCAGGAAAACGCCCGGTTTCACTGGTGCCGTAATACTTTTCAACATGTCTGCGCGAGCGGGCGATGGTGAGGTGATCCAGCAGCGTGAAGTAGTCAAAACCCAGCATTTCGACCAGCTGGGCCGGGGTGCGCTCGGTTTCGCCCTTGTCCAGCCAGCGCTTGAACTGGGTTTGCGCCTTGCCGGTGGTTTGCTCGATGCTGGCAATGCCGTGCTCGGCCAGTGCGCCGTCGTCGCCTTCGGTGACAAAGGCAATTTGGTTTTTCAAATCGGCCAGCCGGTTGTTGACGGGTGTGGCCGACAGCATCAGCACGCGGGTTTTGACGCCCTCTTTGATGATTTTGCGCATCAGCCGGTCGTAGCGCGTTTCGATGCCTTGGCGGGGCGATTTTTTGTTGCGAAAGTTGTGGCTTTCGTCAATCACCACCAGATCGTAATTGCCCCAGTTGACGTGGCCGAGGTCGATGTCGCCCGAGGTGCCGCCGTCGCGCGATAAATCGGTGTGGTTCAGCACGTCGTAGTGGAAGCGGTCGGCGGCCAGCACGTTGCGTTTGTCGTTGGCTTGGTACAGCGTCCAGTTGTCGCGCAGACGTTTGGGTGCCAGCACCAACACACGGTCGTTGCGCAGCTCGTGGTATTTGATGATGGCCAGCGCTTCAAAGGTTTTGCCCAGCCCCACGCTGTCGGCAATGATGCAGCCACCAAAGCGCGCCAGCTTGTCGATAGCACCCACCACGCCGTCGCGCTGAAACTTGAACAGCTTCTTCCAGACAACGGTGTTGCGGATGCCAGTGGCGGACTTGACGATGCGCTCTTCGTCCAACGCCTCGCCTCGGTCGCCCAACAGGCGGTGCAGGATGAGCGCATAAACGGCATACGGTGCTTGGTGTGCGCCCCGGCTGCGCAGCGCCGCCACCAGCGCGCCTTGGCTTTCGGGCTGTGTACGCAGCGCGGCCCATTGGTGCTCAAACCACTGCGCCAACTGCGCCGCTTCGGCAGCGGTTTCAGACGCTTGAATCAGGTTCAAAGGGTTGCCCGGCGTCAGGCCAAGGCCGTCGGTGCTGAAGGCAAACGAGCCCAGTACCACTTGTGCGGCAGTGCCATCTGACGCGCGCAGCACGGCAGCGCCTTGCGGCACGCGCCCCGGCGCTCGCCGCACCTGCACTTTGCCGCTGCTCAACCACTGCGCGCACTGGTTGGCAAGCCAGCGCGCTTGCAGCTGGTTGCGGTGGATGCGGTCGCCTTGGCTGCCCAAAAATTCCAGCGCTTCGTTGGCTTCGTCGCCCGGCGGCAAGATGAGTTGTATCTGCGCAAGAGAGGCCAAGGCGTGGCGCAGTTCAGCAAAGGCAAACAGCGACAACGTGGGCGTTACACACCCGAGCTGGCCGCCGGGCTGCAGGTGCGGGCGCAGCAGGTCAATGACACGGTCTGCGCCGCTGTTGGAAACCAGTTTCATGGAATGGGCGCCGCGTCGGTCAGGCGAAATACAAAAAATGACTTGGACAGCGAGGGCGCAATGATGTGTACATCGCCCAGCAGCAGCGCCACTGGAGAAACCCTTTGCGCTCAGGCTTTTTTAGGCCGGCGCACCCACAATCACACTGGACGCCTTAAAAATAGCCGTGGCCAGCGCGCCTTCGGCCAGCGCCAGCGACTGGGCGCTGTCGTTGGTGATGATGGCCGCCACCGAGCCGCCACCGGTCAAATCAATCACCACTTCGGTGTTGACTGCGCCCGGCAGCAGGCGCGCAACGGTGCCGCTCAAGCGGTTGCGCGCTGAAAATTTGGCACCTTCGGCATCGGTGACGATGACGATGGACGAGGCCTTGACCAACGCAAACGCCTGCACGCCCACATCCAGGCCCAAGCCCTCGGCGCTTTCGTGGGTGACGATGGCGACAATTTTGTGGCCGCCGGCGGCCTCGATTTCAATCTCATCATTGACCGAACCGCGCTGAACGCGGGTGACGGGGCCGGCAAAATGGTTACGGGCACTGGTTTTCATACTCATCCTTTTCAACAGTAAAAAATCATCGGCAATGCCTTCGGCTTGGGCATTGAGCTGGGCAACAAAGTGGCGGTGTTCGCGCTCAATCAGGCGGAAGTTTTCGACCAGCTGCACACCCCGGCGCGTCAGCACCGTGCCGCCGCCGCTCTTGCCGCCAGCCACACGCTCGACCAGCGGCTCGCCAGCCAAATTGTTCATGGTGTCAATGGCATCCCACGCCGCCTTGTAGCTCATCTTCATGGCTTTAGCAGCGTGGGTGATGGAGCCGCGCTCGGCAATGTGCGCCAACAGCGCCATGCGGCCCGAGCCGCCCAGGTTTTCGCCGCCCACCGTCATCCAGACGGAGCCGCCGAGTTCAATGCGTGTGTCGTTTAGAGGCATCAAAAGAGTGTAGGGCATGGTGTATTGGCTGCGCTCACCTGCACGCCAATATCGGCAGGCGGCGCGTGGTGCAGGCTGCTGGTGACCAGCGCATCAACGCCGCTGGTGGCGTAGTCGGGGGCGTTGTACCCATTGACGCCGCCAGCGGCCAACAGCGCCAAGCGCGGGTGCTGCTGGCGCAGCAGCGGGCACCACTGGCGCAGCTGCTCGGGACTGACTTTGTCAAACTGCAACACGTCAGCACCGGCCTGCACGGCCTGCTGCGCCTCGTCCAGCGTACAGACCTCAATCACACATTTTTTCTCGGCCAGCGCCGACGCCGCTGCGGCCAAGCGCGCCTGCAACACGTCCCAGCCACCCAGCAGCGCGCGGTGCTGCGAAAACACCAGCACCGTCTCGCCCACGCTCAAGCGGTGCGGAAACGCGCCGCCACTCAAAGTAGCCTTGAGCGCAATGCGGCGCAGGCCCGGGGCGTGTTTGCGCGTAGTCAACACCGCCACGCCGGGCGCAGCTGCCTGCACCGCCTGCACCATACGCGCCGTAGCACCAGCCACACCACAGGCATATTCAAGCAGGTTCTGCGCCACCTTCCAGGCGCGTAGCAGGCCCGCTGCCGAGCCGGTGGCGCACAGCAGCACGTCACCGGCCAATACCAGGGTGCCACTGGGCAAGCAGCGCTCTACTTGGCCGCCGCAGTGCTGCACCACACGTGCAGCTTCTTCGGTACAGGCCGCCACGGCGCTGGCGCGCACGGTAAAGGTGATGCGTGCAGGATGTCCACCAATGGCCAACAAATGCGTAGTCAAGTCCAGCAACGGCGCGTCTTCGGCAATCCAAGCGTCGATGGTGGCGTGATCGAAAAAAACACAAGGCAGCGCAGTCATGGCTGCACACGCAGCGAAACGCGTTCAACCGATTTGCCAAAGAAGTGATAGCCCGAGCCCCCTTCAGACAGCACGTCCAGCAGGGCACCGGCG
>CAIRYF010000367.1 GCA_903882725.1 uncultured Simplicispira sp. | reverse complement strand
TGGTGGTGTGCATGATCGTGATGTGAATGCCGCTAAAAACATCCTGAATAAGTTGGGTTCCCGTGCCGGACATGGCACGCCAGTAGTGGGAATCCCCGTCCTTTAGGGCGGGGAGGATGTCAAGACAACAACTCGGCAAACGACATAAAACGCACCATATCGCCCGGTGCAATGGTCTGGCCGGCCGGGTTGTCGACCACGCCGTCGCCCCACGCGGTCGAGGTCAGCACGCCCGAGCTTTGGTTGCGAAACATATCCAAACCACCACGGTCGTTGCGCCGCACGCGCAAAAATTCGCGCCGACTGTCGGCCTTGGGGCTGGCAAAGTCGGCGCGCATGGGCGTCACGGCGGGTGCGACGTTCTGTACGCCCTGCAAGCGCAGCACAAACGGGCGCACCAGCAGCAAAAAGGTCATCAAGCTGGCGACCGGGTTGCCCGGCAGGCCCATAAAGTGCGTTGTTTTGTGCGTTATTTTGTGCGTTGTTTTGTGCGTTATTTTGTGCGTTGTGCTGTCTGCGCCATCGGCGTTGTCAATGCAGCCATAGGCAAACGGCTTGCCCGGTTTCATGCCGATTTGCCACAAGTGCAGCCGCCCCAGTGCCTCGACAGCGGGCTTGACGTGGTCTTCTTCGCCCACCGAGACGCCGGCGCTGGTCAAAATTACATCGTGGTCGGCGCTGGCGCTGCGCAGCACGTCGATGGTGGCGTCCAGCCGGTCGGGCACGATGCCCAAATCGGTCACTTCGCAGCCCAAGCGCAACAGCAACGCGCGCAAAAAGAAACGGTTGCTGTTGTAAATACGGCCCGGCGGCAGGTCTTGCGGTGCCACGTCGCCGGGCATCACCAGCTCATCGCCGGTGGAAAACAGCGCCACGCGCGGGCGCCGTGCCACGCTCAATTGCGCCAAGCCGATGCTGGCCGCCAGCCCCAGTTCTGCGGGCGTCAGGCGCGTGCCAGCGCGCAGCACTTCAGCACCGAGGGCAATGTCTTCGCCCGCACGGCGAATCCACTGGTGCAGCTGCGGCAAGGCGTTGATGCGCACGCGGCCATCGTCCAGCGCAGTGCAGTCTTCTTGCATCAGCACCGTGTCAGCGCCGGGGGGAATCGGCGCGCCGGTAAAAATCCGCGCTGCCGTACCCGGCTGCAATGGCGTGCCCACGCTGCCCGCCGGGATGCGCTGCGACACCGCCAGCACCGCGCCCACCTGCGCCACGTCGGCGCAGCGCAGCGCGTAGCCGTCCATAGCACTGTTGTCCAGCAAAGGCACTTGCAGCGGCGACGCCGCGCCCTGCGCCAGCACCCGGCCATCGGCGTCGAAGAGGGCCACGCGGTCGCTGCCGGTCAGCGCCGTGGCGTGGGCCAGCAGCTCGGCCAGCGCTTCGTCCAGCGGTTTCAAAGGTTTCAAAGGTTTGCCGGGTGGATGGGAATGGGAATGGGGAGGGGGAGGGGTTACGGCAGCGGCGCTCATGTCAAGGTTTCTCCGTGGAACTGCCAGTCGTAGGCAAAGCGCTGGCCTTGCGACAACAGCCAGTCGGCCAAGGCGGCAGGGTCGTTCAAGTCCAGCAGCGGCAGTTGGGTCGGCGTCGGCAGTTGGGTCGGGGCGTCGGTGGCGATGGCGACGATGAAGTCATCGCCCGGATAACCCACCGGGCGGGCGGCGTAATCTGCAGTCGGGCCGCGCCAGATTTCAATTTTGGGCAAATCGCTGTCTTTGAAGCCTTCGACCAGCACCCAATCGACGCCTTGGTACAGCTCGGCCAGCAGCTGATGCACGCTCAGTTCGCACGGCTGCTCAAATTCGCGCATCAGCGCCAAGCGTTTATCGGACGCGGCCACCACCTCAAACGCCCCGGCGGCGCGGTGGCGCCATGTGTCTTTGCCGGGGTGGTCGATGTCGAATTTGTGGTGCGCGTGCTTGACCACCGAGACGCGCTGGCCGCGCTGGCGCAGCGCGGGAATGAGTTGCTCTACCAGCGTGGTTTTGCCGCTGCCCGAAAACCCGGCAAAGCCGATAACGTTCATTGCATCCCCTGAATTGCTACTTTTTACATAGCTGTTAGCGCTTATGGGCAAAGGGCTACAGCCTTTTTCGCCACTTATTTAGTCGCAGTGGCGGGCGATGTAATCCTTGACCAGTTGCACATCCGCCGCCATCACCTGCACGCGCTTGGGCAAGGCTTCAATGCCATCAAATTGCGCTGGGCGCTCGGGCGCGTGGCCCAAGGCTTCTTCAATGGTTTCGGCAAATTTGATGGGCAGCGCAGTTTCCAGCACCAGCATCGGCTGACCAATGTGCAGGTATTGGCGCGCCACTTTCACGCCATCGGCAGTGTGCGTGTCGATGGTCACGCCAAAACGCTGGTATGTCTCGCGGATGGTGGCCAGGCGGTCGGCATGGGTGCTTTTGCCGCTGACGAAGCCGTATTGGTGCGCCGCCTCGGCAAAGGCCGGATCGCTGCTGAGGTCAAAACGACCATCACGCGCCAGGGCGTCGCCAAACAGCGCTTGCACGCGCGCGCCGTCGCGCCCAAGCAGGTCAAACACAAAGCGCTCAAAGTTGCTGGCCTTGCTGATGTCCATCGACGGGCTGGAGGTTTCGTGCGTGTCGGCACTGGCGCGCACGCGGTACACGCCGGTGCGAAAGAACTCGTCGAGCACGTCGTTCTCATTGGTCGCCACCACCAATTTATCAATGGGCAGGCCCATGCTGCGCGCCACGTGGCCAGCGCAGACGTTGCCAAAGTTGCCCGACGGAACGGTGAAGCTGACTTTTTGGTCGTTGCGTTCCGTCGCCTGCACGTAGCCAGCAAAGTAGTACACCACCTGCGCCAACAGGCGCGCCCAGTTGATGGAGTTGACGGTGCCAATTTTGTATTTGGCTTTGAAGGCATGGTCGTTGCTGACGGCTTTGACGATGTCTTGGCAGTCGTCAAACACACCTTCGATAGCAATGTTGTGGATGTTTTCGTCTTGCAGGCTGAACATTTGCG
>CAIRYF010000366.1 GCA_903882725.1 uncultured Simplicispira sp. | reverse complement strand
TTGTGAGAGCGTTTTTAAGTTTTTTTGGGTTTTTTTGGTGTTTTTGGCCTCTAGCCCTTTAGGTGCTTGCGCTTATAGCTATCAAATTAATAGTAAAAAAGCGCTCATAACCTGCTGACTAGCTGCTGCCACGGGCGTCGTAGGCGTCGACGATGCGCGCCACCAGCGGATGGCGCACCACGTCGGCGCTGCTAAAGCGCGTGACCGCTATGCCTTTGACGCGCTTGAGCACGCGCTCGGCATCGATCAGGCCGCTCAACGCGCCTTTGGGCAGGTCGATTTGGCTGACGTCACCGGTGACCACGGCGCGTGCGCCAAAGCCGATGCGGGTCAGAAACATCTTCATTTGTTCGGGCGTGGTGTTTTGCGCTTCGTCAAGGATGACAAAAGCGTTGCTCAGGGTGCGCCCGCGCATAAAGGCCAGCGGGGCGATTTCGAGCTGGTTGCGCTCAAAGGCTTTTTGCACTTTGTCGTGGCCCATCAGGTCGTACAGCGCGTCGTACAGCGGGCGCAAATAGGGGTCTACCTTTTGCGCCAAGTCGCCGGGCAAAAAGCCCAAGCGCTCGCCCGCCTCCACCGCCGGGCGGGTCAGCACGATGCGTTGCACGTCGCTCCTCTCAAGCGCATCGACCGCGCAGGCCACGGCCAGATAGGTTTTGCCGGTGCCCGCCGGGCCAATACCAAAGGTGATGTCGTGCGTGGCGATGTTGTCCAGATACATGGCCTGCATCGGCGTGCGCGCGCGCAAATCAGCGCGGCGGGTGTTGAGCACGGGTGCGCCAGTCGGCGCTTGCAGCAAAGTGCTGTCGCCAGCCAGCATCAGCTGCAGATGTTCTTCGCTGATCGGGCGCTCGGCCAGTTCGTACAGCGCTTGCAGCAATTCCAGCGCTTGGGCTGCGCGCGCTTTGGGGCCATCGACCTTGAATTGCTCGTGGCGGTGGGCAATGCTGATTTGCAGCGCCGCCTCGATAGTGCGCAAGTGGCTGTCAGCGGGGCCGCACAGGTTGCCAAGGCGGGTGTTGTTGTGGGGAAGAAAAGTGTGGCGCAGGATCAAAGTTGATAATTCCGGGCTGTGGCTGCCAATCGGCGGCAAAGGATCGCAATGATAGGTAAATTGACCGGCACCCTGCTGGAGAAGAACCCGCCCGAGGTGTTGGTGGACTGCGCTGGCGTTGGTTACGAAGTGCAGGTGCCGATGGGCACTTTTTACAACCTGCCAGCCATTGGCGAGCGCGTCAGCTTGCTCACGCAGTTCATCGTGCGCGAGGATGCGCAGTTGCTCTACGGCTTTGCCAGCGCGCCCGAGCGGGCGGCGTTTCGCCAGCTGATCAAAATTTCTGGCGTTGGCCCGCGCATGGCGCTGGGCATTTTGAGCGGCATGGGCGTCAATGATTTGGCCCAAGCCATCACGCTGCAAGAGGTGGGCCGCTTGGTCAAAGTGCCCGGCATTGGCAAAAAAACCGCCGAACGGCTGCTGCTGGAACTCAAGGGCAAGCTGGGCGCGGACATTGGCAGCGCGCCGCATCAAGCCAGCTCGGCCGCACAGGCCGATATTTTGCAAGCGCTGCTGGCGCTGGGTTACAGCGACAAAGACGCCGCTGCGGCGCTCAAAGCCCTGCCCGCCGATGTCGGCGTGAGCGATGGCATCAAGCTGGCGCTCAAGGGGCTGGCTAAATAAATCGGAATTCTTATGAGCATCCAAACCGACGACTTTGCCCCCGCGCCCCCCAAGCGCGTGATGTCTGCCGCCCCGGCGTCGCCGCAGGAAGAAGCGATTGAGCGGGC
>CAIRYF010000365.1 GCA_903882725.1 uncultured Simplicispira sp. | reverse complement strand
GCTATCGAAAAAGAAGCGTTTCGCTTCTTGCACGTCAGCACCGACGAGGTCTACGGCACGCTGTCTGCCGATGCGCCCGCGTTTACTGAAGACCATGTGTACGCGCCCAACAGCCCGTATTCGGCCAGCAAGGCCGCCAGCGACCACTTGGTGCGCGCGTGGCACCACACCTACGGCCTGCCGGTGCTGACCACCAACTGCAGCAACAACTACGGCCCACTGCACTTTCCCGAAAAACTGATCCCGCTGATCATCGTCAACGCTTTGGCTGGCAAACCGCTGCCCGTGTATGGCGACGGAATGCAAGTGCGCGACTGGTTGTATGTCGGCGACCACTGCAGCGCCATCCGCCGCGTGTTGGCGGCGGGCCGCCTCGGCGAGACCTACAACATTGGCGGCTGGAACGAAAAGCCCAACATCGACATCGTCCACACCGTCTGCCGCCTGCTCGACGAATTGCGCCCACGCGCCGACGGCCACAGCTACGCCGTGCAAATCAGTTTCGTCAAAGACCGCCCCGGCCACGACCGGCGCTACGCCATCGACGCGCGCAAAATCGAACGCGAACTGGGCTGGACGCCCGCCGAGACCTTCGACACCGGCATCTGCAACACCGTGCAGTGGTATCTGGACAACGCCGACTGGGCCACCAACGTGCAAAGCGGTGCCTACCGTGAGTGGGTGCAAACGCAGTACGCCGATATCCATGCCGATACCGATGCCGAGGCCAGCGCATGAACATCTTGCTATTAGGTAAAAACGGCCAAGTCGGCTGGGAGCTGCAACGCAGCTTGGCGGTGCTGGGCCGCGTCACCGCGCTGGACTTTGACAGCAGTGCGCACTGCGGCGACTTCAGTCAGCCGGACAAAATTGCCGACACCGTGCGCGCACTGCGCCCGCAGGTCATCGTCAACGCCGCCGCGCACACCGGCGTCGATAAAGCCGAGAGCGAGCCAGACCTGGCGCGCCTGCTCAACGCCACCACGCCGGGCGTGCTGGCGCAGGAAGCGGCCAGCATCGGCGCGCTGCTGGTCCACTACAGCACCGATTACGTCTTTGACGGCAGCGGCAGCCGCCCGTGGGCCGAGAGCGACACGCCCGCCCCCCTGAGCGTGTATGGCCGCACCAAATGGGAAGGCGAGCAGCTGATCCAGCAATCGGGTTGCAAGCACCTCATCTTGCGCACCAGCTGGGTCTATGCCGCGCGCGGCGGCAACTTTGCCAAGACCATGCTGCGCCTGGCACAAGAGCGCGAACGCCTCACCGTTATCGATGACCAATGGGGCGCGCCCACCGGTGCCGACCTGCTGGCCGACGTCACCGCCCACGCCATCCGCCACCTGCAAACGCAGCCGCAAGACGCGGGCCTGTACCACGTAGCCGCAGCCGGCGAAACCAACTGGAATTTGTATGCAAAACACGTTCTAGCCCAAGCACAACAAGCGCTTCCAGCTATCAAAATCAAAGCAACCGAAGTCGCTCCGGTGCCAACCAGCGACTTCCCCACGCCCGCCGTGCGTCCGCACAACTCGCGCCTGGATACGCGCAAACTGCAAACCACCTTTGGCCTGACCTTGCCGCCGTGGCAGCAAGGCGTAGCGCGCATGGTGGCTGAAATTCTCTGAACCGCCCTGTAAACATGACTGCACCAAACACCACCCGCAAGGGCATCATCCTCGCCGGCGGCTCCGGCACGCGCCTGCACCCGGCCACGCTGGCCATCAGCAAACAACTGCTGCCGGTGTACGACAAGCCGATGATTTATTACCCGCTCAGTACGCTGATGCTGGCGGGCATCCGCGACATCCTCATCATCAGCACGCCACAAGACACGCCGCGCTTTGAGCAGCTGCTGGGCGACGGCAGCCAGTGGGGCGTTCGTCTGCAATATGCGGTGCAACCCAGCCCCGACGGACTGGCGCAGGCGTTTGTGATTGGGGAAGAATTTTTGGCTGGCAGCCCAAGCGCATTGGTGCTGGGTGACAACATTTTTTATGGCCACGACATCCACGATCTGCTGGCCCGCGCCGACCACCGTCGCAGCGGTGCCACGGTGTTTGCCTACCACGTACACGACCCCGAGCGCTACGGCGTGGCCGAGTTTGATGCGACCGGCAAGGTGTTGTCGCTGGAAGAAAAGCCGACACAGCCCAAAAGCAACTACGCCGTCACCGGCCTGTATTTTTACGACCCCAGTGTGGTCGAGTTGGCCAAAAACCTGCAACCGTCGCCGCGCGGCGAGTTGGAAATTACCGACCTCAACCGCCTGTACTTAGAGCAAGGCCAGCTCAACGTCGAAATCATGGGCCGGGGCTACGCCTGG
>CAIRYF010000364.1 GCA_903882725.1 uncultured Simplicispira sp. | reverse complement strand
TTGGCGTCCATCTTGGCTTTGAGTTGCGCCGGTGAAATCTCGGTAATGCAGGATTTGGCAGCCTTGACAAAATCCATCAGGCCGACGGCTTGCTCGGGTTTGTAGAGGTTATACATCGTTGGCGTCTCCAGGGGGTGGGTAAGGCAAGAAGTGGATTTGTATCACAGCACTGCGAACGAGTGAACGAATGAGCAGAAAAAGTGCCAAATGCGTTCGTGATAGTATCGTCTGGTTAGCGGGGCGGTGTTTTTTTAAACAAATTCAATGCCGCGCAACCAAAACATCAGCCAACAGCAAGCAAGAAAGCCAAGGAGACCATGCTAGTCAGTCACGAACGCGAAAAGATGATTAACGCTATTGTCTACCTCGCCAATCACACCCGTCACCTTGGCAAAATCAAGCTATTCAAGCTGCTTTACCTGCTTGATTTCGAGCATTTCAGCCAAACGGGCCGCAGTGTGACCGGACTTGACTACCGCGCATGGAAATTTGGGCCAGTGCCCGTGGCGCTTGAGCAGGAATGGGAAGAGCCCGAGGCCGACATGGCCCAAGCCATCCGCATCGAGCCGGAAAAAGTCATCGACTATGTGCGCGAAACCGTTGCCGCCCAAGCCGAATTTGACGATAGCCATTTCAGCAAGCGGGAACTGCGGATCATGGCTGGTTTAGCCGAGCAATACCGCGATGAACTATCGCACCGCATGATTGACGTGACCCATGCCGAAAACGGCGCATGGGCGCGGGTCTGGAACAGTGGGCGCGGCTTTGACCAGCCGATTGACTACGCAATGTCCTTGCGTGATGACGACCCGCACCGTGCCACTATCCTTGAGTTTGCCCGCGAACATCAGGCGCTCGTTCAGACCAACCAATCAACGCGGTGCTAAACCGTGCCCGTGTCGCAGCAGACAAACTTGCTGGCCTTGCCGGGGCAGATTTATCGACACCCTCGCTATTACCACGACGCCACCGGCTGGCACACCAAATACCTGTTGGTGCTTGCCGCCAATACCGATAACGTGGTTTACCGCTTGCTCACCAGCCGCGCCCATGCGCGGCCAGAAATTCCACCCTGTTACCACGGTGACCCATACCCCGGCTTTTATCTCGGCCTGATCGGCGGTTCGCTGAGTACAAAAAGCTGGCTGGATTTACGCCGGCAGGATGATTACGACCGCCGGCAGTTTTCCACTGACGTTGCTGCGGGATTGCTGACACCTGAAGCCAGTTTGTCGCTACAGCAAATTTGCGCCGCACTCGACTGTGCCGCCAATGCCGACGACACCACACGCCAGCAAACCGGACAGATGCGGGACCAGCGGGCGCTGCTGGGCTGTATGTAACGAACCCCTTGTGGACGAGGTGCCACCGCATACCGGGACAGATAAATGCTGGCTTCCAGCGACGCTATTAAGGGTTCTGAACCAGGGCAGGGGCGACGCAAAGCGTTTCACCATCCAAATCGATGGATGCCCCCGAATGCGCTGGCGCGACACTAGCGCTGGGCTGATTCGCTGTGCGGAAAGCTCAAAACCACCCAGAAGGTGCTGCCAGAGCCTGGCGTACTTTCAACGCCAAGCTGGCCACCCATCAAATCGACAAGACGCTTACTGAGCGCAAGGCC
>CAIRYF010000363.1 GCA_903882725.1 uncultured Simplicispira sp. | reverse complement strand
GTTGATCGACACCAAGGCGCGGCGCAATCTGACCGAAGACCGCATTGCCAAACTCAGCGCAGTCGATTTCAGCGCGCTGCCTTTGAAAGATGCTTTTGTCACTGTGCGCGGCGATGGAAAACGCCAACTGGTGGTGTTTGCTGACCCCAACTGCGGCTACTGCAAGCGCTTTGAACGCGACCTGCAAAAAATCGACAACGTCACCGTTCACACCTTTCTGTATCCCATCTTGAGCCCCGACTCAGCCGAAAAATCGCGCAACATCTGGTGCGCCAAAGACCGCACTGCCGCGTGGGACGACTGGATGTTGCGCGACAAAACCCCCGCCAGCGCCAGCTGCGACACCGCTGCGCTGCAGCGCAATCTGGCCTTTGGCAAAAAACACAAAATCACCGGCACACCGACGCTGATCCTCAGTGACGGCAGCCGCATCCCCGGTGCGATTGCGGCGGCGGATTTAGAAAAGCGCCTGACCGACACCACCAGCGCCCGCTGATCCCCCGACCGACGCTTTGCACGCCATGCCCATCCTCGCCACAGCAGCCGCCGCCATCCACTACCGCGTAGAAATTGCCGACCTGCACGCCCACTTGTTTCGCGTCACGCTGACGGTGGCAACGCCGCAGCCGCTGCAAACGCTGTCGCTGCCGGTGTGGATTCCGGGCAGCTACTTGGTGCGCGAGTTCGCCAAAACCTGCAGCAACTGCGCGCCAGCCAAGGCGGCGCCAGCGTGCCAGTGCGCCAGCACGACAAACAGCGCTGGCATATCGCCTGCGACAGTGCGCAGCCGCTGCAAGTGCAGTACGAGGTGTACGCCAACGACCCGTCGGTGCGCACCGCCAGCTTGGATGCGACGCGCGGCTTTTTTAACGGCACCAGCCTGTGCTTGGCGGTCGAAGGCATGGCCGAGCAGCCTTGCAGCATCGACATCGTTGCTCCTGAAAAGATAGCTGTAACCGCAGGCTGGCATTGTGCTACAGGCCTTTTTCCTATAAATATTGATGCGACCGGCTTTGGCCGCTACCAAGCCGCTGACTACGACGAATTGGTCGATTGCCCGGTTGAAATGGGCCCGTTTTGGAGTGCCAGCTTTGAGGCTGCGGGCGTGGCGCACCGCTTCATCGTCGCCGGCGCAGCACCCTCGTTTGATGGCCAACGCCTGCTGGCCGATGCGCGCAAAATTTGCGAAACCACCATTGCCTTTTGGCACGGCGAAGGCAAACCGCCGTTTGACAACTACCTGTTCATGCTCAACGCGGTTCACGACGGCTACGGCGGGCTGGAGCACCGCAACTCGACCGCCTTGGTTTGCGCCCGCAGCGATTTGCCGCGCAGCAACGCCGCCAACACCAGCGCGGCCACCAACGACGGCTACACCACGCTGCTGGGGCTGATCAGCCACGAATACTTTCATGCTTGGAACGTCAAGCGCCTGCGCCCCAGCGAATTTGGCCGCTACGACTACAGCCAAGAAAAGTACACCGAACTGCTGTGGTTTTTTGAAGGCTTCACCAGCTATTACGACGACTTGCTGCTGCGCCGCGCCGGTTTGCTGGACGAGGCGGCCTACCTCAAGCTGCTGACCAAAACCGTGCAGCAAGTGCTGCAAGCGCCGGGCCGCCACGTGCAAACCGTGGCCCAGGCCAGTTTTGACGCTTGGGTCAAGTTTTATCGCCAAGACGAGAACACGCCCAACGCCACCATCAGCTACTACAGCAAGGGCGCGCTGGTGGCCCTGTGCCTTGATTTGACGCTGCGCCGCGAAGGCCGCAGCACGCTGGACGACTTGATGCGCGCGCTGTGGCAGCGCTGCCAAGGCGGCCCCATGGCCGAAAGCGACCTGCGCGCGGTGCTGCATACGCTGTCGGGCCGCGCGTTTGACGCCGAGTTGGACGCTTGGGTTCACAGCACCACCGAACTGCCGCTGGCCGAACTGCTGGCAGCGCACGGCATCACGCTGCAGCCCGAGACGGCGCAACCGGCGCAGCGCTTGGGCCTGCGCGTCACTGAAAGCCACGCCGCCAGCCACGCCGTACACATCAAAACCGTGCTGCGCGGCGGCTTGGCCGAACGCGCTGGCATGGCCGCAGGCGACGAGTGGCTGGGCATCGAGGCCGACGGCCAAGGCTGGCGCCTGCACCAGCTAGAGCAACTGGCGCTGCTGGCGGGCAACGCGGCGCAAGTCACCGCGTTGGTGGCGCGCGATGGTCGCTTGCTGCGCTTGCCGCTGATGCTGGCACACGCCAGTGCTGATAGCGCTGATAACGCTGTCAGCGACACCATGGCGCTGCACGTCACCGACGCTGCGGCTTTGCAGCGCAGTGCTTGGTTATAGTCATCAGTTCACCCAGTTCATCAAATTCATTACCACGCACGGAGATACACCTTGACCTACGAATGCATTGAAGTCCGCACCGAAGCTGAAAAAGTGGGCGTCATCACCCTCAACCGCCCCAAGCAGCTCAACGCCCTGAACGGCCAGCTGATGGACGAGCTGGGCCAGGCTCTCAAAGCCTTTGATGCCGACGAAACCATCGGCTGCATCATCCTCACCGGCAGCGAAAAAGCCTTTGCTGCGGGCGCTGACATCACCGCCATGGCCAAGTTCACCTTTGCCGACGCCTACAAAGGCGACTTCATCACGCGCAACTGGGAAACCATCCGCACCATCCGCAAACCCGTCATCGCGGCAGTCAGCGGCTTTGCACTGGGCGGCGGCTGCGAGCT
>CAIRYF010000362.1 GCA_903882725.1 uncultured Simplicispira sp. | reverse complement strand
TGGCACGACTACGAAACCTTTGGCACCGACACCCGGCGCGATCGTCCGGCGCAGTTTGCCTGTGTGCGCACCGACGCGCAGCTGAACGAAATCGGCGAGCCGCTGATGCTGTATTGCCAGCCCAGCACCGACTATGTGCCCGACGCTGGCGCGTGCCTGATCACTGGCATCACGCCGCAAATGGCCTGGCAGCACGGCGTCACCGAGCGCGAATTTGCCCAGCGTATCGAGGCCGAAATGGCCCAGCCCGGCACTATCAGCGTCGGCTACAACAGCATCCGCTTTGACGATGAGGTCACGCGCTTTATGTTTTGGCGCAACCTGATGGACCCGTATGCGCGCGAGTGGCAAAACCAGTGTGGCCGCTGGGACTTGCTAGACGTGGTGCGCATGGTATTTGCGCTGCGCCCCGAGGGCATCGCCTGGCCGACCAAAGACGACGGCGTCACACCCAGCTTTAAGCTGGAAGACTTGGCCCGCGCCAACGGCCTGCTGCACGAGGCGGCGCACGACGCGCTGTCGGACGTGTACGCCACCATTGCGCTGGCGCGTTTGGTGCGCCAACACCAGCCCAAGCTGTTTGATTTTGCGCTGGCGCTGCACAAAAAAGACCGTGTCGCCGCCGAGCTGCATTTGCCCGCGACGGCGCAGACGGCGCGGCCTTTTCTGCACGTCTCTGGAATGTTGGGTGCCGAGCGCGGCTGCTTGGCCGTGATGTGGCCGTTGGCCAGCCATCCAACCAACAAGAACGAAATCATCGTCTGGGACTTGGCGCAAGACCCGAGCGAGCTGGCGACTTTGAGTGCCGAGCAACTGCGCCTGCGGATGTTCACCCGCAGCGCCGATTTGCCCGAGGGCGTCCAGCGCCTGCCGATAAAAACCATCCACCTGAACAAGTCGCCCATGGTGGTCAGCCAGCTCAAAACCCTGACCGCCGCTATGGCGCAGCGCTGGCACGTTGACATGGACGCCGCGTTGGCCCACGCCGCCATTGCGCGCGACCTGCCCGACATGAGTGCGCTGTGGCAAGCAGTGTTTGCCCGCCAGCCTGAGCCGGGCGCGCCCACCGACCCCGAGCAAGATTTGTACGCTGGCTTTGTTGGCAGCGGCGACCGCCACCGCCTGAACGAGCTGCGCGCCATGGGCGGCGCACAGCTGGCGCAGGCCAAAACCAGCTTTGACGACCCGCGCCTGACCGAGCTGCTGTGGCGCTACCGGGCGCGCAATTTTGCCGACACGCTCTCGCCCGAGGAACAAGCGCGCTGGGAGGCGCACCGCAGCGCGCGTTTGATAGACGGTGCGGGCGGCGCGCGCACCGCAGAGCAGTTGCTGGCGCAGATTGATGAAATATCAGAAGCCGCCGATGAGCGCGGGCAAGACATCTTGGGCGAGCTGTACGACTACGCCTCGCAGATTGCGCCAGAGCGTTGATTTACCCGATGGAGCTGGGTTGCGTTCAAGCCAGCGTGAACAGCGGAATGTCTTTGTCCGCCGCCAGCGCGTCCAACTGGGCGCGGCTTTGCTGGCGCAAAAACGCTGCAATGGCCGCCTGCGTTGCCGGATCGCGCAGCACGGCGGCGTCGCCGCTGGCATCGGCCAGCCCGGAGGCAAGGCACAGGCGGGCGGCAAAGTGCGGCTCCAGCGCAGCGACGGCCACCCGGCCATCGGCGCAGGGGTAAACGCGGTAACCGGCGTGCGCGCCGCCAATGTCGCTGTCCCGTTGCGTTAGCCCCCACGCGTGCGGCAAGGCCAGCCACTGCGCGGCTTGGGCCAAGCCCACTTCAATGCACACGCCGCGTCCGTCTTGTGCGCGCGCCAGCAGCGCTTGCAACACCGCCTCGCTGGCCATCAACGAGCCGCCCATGTCGGCGTACAGCGTTGGCGGCAACTCGGTGCCCGGTAGCAGACCGGCTTCGGCCAGATAGGTCAGGTCGTGCCCCGCTTCATCAGCGCGTGCGCCGCAAGCGCCGACGATGCGCACCAGCGACAGGCGCGGGTAACGCGCTTGCAGCAGCGGCCAGTCCAGCCCCAATTTGGCCAATGCCGATGGGCGAAACGAGGTGATCAGTACGTCGCTCTGTGCCAACTCGGCGTGCAGCGTGGCTTGGCCAGCGTCGGTTTTGAGCTGCGCTTGCAGCACGCGCAGCCCCGGGTGCAGCGCTGCGTAAGCCTGCGGGCTGTACCAGCTCATCGGGTCGGCGCTGGCGCTGTCGTCCGAGGCGACGGGTTCGAGCTTGGTGCAGTGCGCGCCCATTTGGGCGCAGCGCAGCAAGGCGGCGGGGCCGGGCAGGTTCAGCGCCAAGCTCAGGACGCGCACGTTGCGCAGGGCTTGGACGGAGGTGGCCTGCTGGGTGGCAGGCGAGTTGGTCAGTGTGGTCATGGTGGGTATTTCAATATCAATTTGATAGCTGCAACCGCACGTATCTATTGGGCTAGAGGCATAAAAGACTATAAATACTATAAAAAAACCGCCCGAAGGCGGTTTTTCTGCGGGCAAGACGGCCTTAAACGACTTTGGCAATCGACTGGCACACGTAGTCGATATTTTGGCTGTTCAGCGCTGCCACGCACATCCGACCGGTGTCGGTGCCGTAGACGCCAAACTCAGTGCGCAGGCGCACCATTTGGTCTTTGGAGAGGCCCGAGTAGCTGAACATACCGATTTGGTTGGTGATGAACGACATATCTTGCTGCACGCCAGCGGCTTTAAGGCCATCGACCAGCTTTTGGCGCATGGCTTTGATACGCACGCGCATTTCGCCCAGCTCGGTTTCCCACAGCGCGCGCAGCTCGGGGTTGTTCAGCACCGCCGCCACCACAGCGCCGCCGTGGGTGGGCGGGGTGCTGTAGTTGGTGCGGATGACGATTTTGAGCTGGCTCAGGACGCGGCCAGCTTCTTCTTTGTCGCTGCACAGCACCGACAGACCGCCCACGCGCTCGCCGTACAGGCTAAAGCTCTTGCTGAACGAGGTCGAGACAAAAAAGCTCAGTCCGGCAGCGACAAACTGGCCAATGACGGCACCGTCTTCTGCGATGCCGTAGCCAAAGCCTTGGTAGGCCATGTCCAAAAAGGGTGTCAAGCCGCGCTCTTTGACGACGGCGATGACTTGTTCCCACTGCGCGGGCGTGATGTCGTAGCCGGTCGGGTTGTGGCAGCAAGCGTGCAGCACCACGATGGTGCCAGCGGCGGCAGCGTTGAGGCTGGCCAACATGGCAGCAAAATTGACGCCGCGCTGGGCTGCATCGTAATAGGCATAGGTGCCGACCGTGAAGCCAGCGTTGGCAAACAGCGCGCGGTGGTTTTCCCAGCTGGGGTCAGAAATCAGCACCGTGGCGTTGGGGCTGAGGCGCTTTAAAAAGTCCGCGCCAATTTTCAGGCCGCCAGTGCCGCCAATGGCCTGTACCGTGGCCACGCGGCCCGATTGCACCGGCTCGGAGTCGGCACCAAACACCAAGCCTTTGACGGCGCTGTCGTAAGCGGCAATGCCGTCAATGGGCAAATAGCCGCGTGCGGTGGGTGTGGCCATCAGGGTTTTTTCAGCGGCTTGCACGCACTGCAACAGGGGCAGTTTGCCGTTGTCGTCGAAATACACGCCCACGCCGAGGTTGACCTTGCGTGGGTTGGTGTCGGCGTTGAATTGCTCGTTAAGACCCAAGATTGGGTCGCGGGGGGCCATCTCGACGGCGGAGAACAGAGACATGAAAAGTCCTTGGAGGGAGTGAAAAAAAGGGGGGTGCAGGACATTGCACCCGCAGCTATTAGGCTTTTTGGCTCCCCCAATTTTAGCGGTACCGGGTGTGCGCTGGCGCTCGCACGGTATGTTCGTGGACTGCTGCGTCCACGTTGGCCGTTGCAATGTCGGCAATGGATTCAACAGGCACCAGGCCGCAAAGCAGCGTTTCCGGGGCAATGTCCTGCTCGTTAGGCCAAGTCAATTCCTATTGCAGAATCATTCCCACTCAATCGTCGCTGGCGGCTTGCTGCTGACGTCGTAGGTGACGCGGTTGATACCGCGCACTTCGTTGATGATGCGGCTCGACACCTTTTTCAGCAGCGCATACGGCAGCTCGGCCCAGTCGGCAGTCATAAAGTCGCTGGTTTGTACCGCACGCAGCGCCACCACATATTCATAAGTGCGGCCATCGCCCATCACGCCAACGCTTTTGACCGGCAAAAACACCGTAAAGGCTTGGCTGGTCAGTTCGTACCAGCTTTTGCCGCTGGCAGCGTCTTTGAAGTTGTGCAACTCTTCGATAAAGATGGCATCAGCACGGCGCAGCAAATCGGCGTATTCTTTTTTGACTTCACCCAAAATGCGCACGCCCAAGCCGGGGCCGGGAAACGGGTGGCGGTAGACCATGGCCGCAGG
>CAIRYF010000361.1 GCA_903882725.1 uncultured Simplicispira sp. | reverse complement strand
GTTTTTGAGAGCATTCAGCGCAATGCTGACGTGCGCTGCGTGCTGATTCAGGGCGAAGGCGAAGCGTTTTGTGCTGGCGGGGATATTTCTGAATACCCGGCCTTTCGCTTTGACCCCGAGCTGCTGCGCGACTTTCATGAGAACGATGTCTGGGGCGCTTTGCAGGCCATGCTCGATTGCGATGTGCCTATCGTGGCGCACATTGCTGGCGCTTGCATGGGGGCGGGGGTAGAAATTGCCAGCTGCTGCGATATGCGCGTTGCGGGCACCTCGGCGCGGTTTGGTGCGCCGATTGCCAAGCTGGGTTTTCCGATGGCACCGCGTGAAGCGCAGTTGGTACTGTCTGCGGTGGGCGAGGTAGTTGCCCGGCAAATGCTGCTCGAAGCCAGCACCTTCAGCGCCACCGATATGCGTTTGCGCGGTTTTTTGAACCGTGTCGTTGCCGACGATTTGCTGGCCGACGATGCGCTGGCCAGTGCTTGCCGCATTGCCGCACTGGCACCCGCCGCTGCGCGCATGAATAAGCAGACGCTTCGGGCATTAAAAGTGCCTCTAGCCCAATACCAGCAAGCGCTTACAGCTATTGATACAGAAGCAAATATCGCCCCGCAAGCAGTGGCTGATCCGTATGCTTACGCCTCCAATACCGAGCACCGTGAGGGCATTACGGCATTTTTGGCCAAACGCGCACCGGTTTTTTGAGAGGGTTGACGGCAATGACTTCACAGAACTTGTTTTGCGCGCTGCGCGCCGCCTTTCCTGCCGACTTGGATCAGACGGCGGTAGAAACCACGACGGTGGATGGTCAATCGCTGCACTACAGCTGGCGCGATGTGGACTGCGCCAGCGCGCGCATGGCCAATTTGCTGGCGTCGCTCGATTTGCCTGCGGGCAGCCGCATTGCGGTGCAGGTAGAAAAGTCGGTCCAAGCCATGTTGTTGTACCTGGCCACGCTGCGCGCCGGCCATGTGTTTTTGCCGCTGAACACGGCTTATCAGAGCAACGAAATCACCTACTTTGTCGGCAATGCCGAGCCAGCGGTGGTGGTGTGTACGCCAGGCAACTTTGGCTGGGTGTCAAAAATTGCTTTCACTGCGGGCACGCAGCACGTCTTTACGCTGGGCGACGACCACAGCGGCAGTTGGCTGGAGCGCGCGGCGCACCACAGCGATGTGCAGCAGCCCGTCGCCCAAAGCGGCGATGATTTGGCGGCCATTTTGTACACCAGTGGCACCACCGGGCGCAGCAAGGGGGCGATGCTGACGCACGGCAATTTGCTCTCCAATGCGCTGGTGCTGAAAGACTATTGGGGCTGGCGCACGCCCGAGCAGGGCGGTGATGTGCTGATCCACGCGCTGCCGATTTTTCATGTCCACGGTCTGTTTGTTGCCATCCATGCGGCGCTGCTGAACGCCAGCAAGATGATTTGGTTGGCCAAGTTTGACGCGCAAGCGGTGATTGCCGCGCTGCCACGTGCCACGGTGTTTATGGGTGTGCCCACGCTGTATGTACGCTTGCTGGCCGAGCCGGGTTTGACGCCCGAGGCGGCAGCGCATATGCGCTTGTTTATTTCGGGCT
>CAIRYF010000360.1 GCA_903882725.1 uncultured Simplicispira sp. | reverse complement strand
CGCCATCGCCACGTCGGCGCGCTTTATATGCCTTGCTGGCCGGGGCCGCTGGCGCTGTAGGCGTCAGCGCAGCTTGGTGGAGGTTTCAGACGGGCGGCGCAGGCGGCGCGCCAGCAGACAGCGTTGAGCAAGCGCTGTGGCAGCAAAATTTTCAGACACCAGACGGCGCACCATTAACAATGCAATCCTTCCACGGTCAGCCGGTGCTGATCAATTTTTGGGCCACTTGGTGCCCACCGTGCATTGCTGAATTGCCACTGTTAGATGCGTTTTTTCAAGAGCACAACGCCCAAGGCTGGCAAGTGGTCGGTTTGGCGGTGGATAAACCAACGGCGGTGCGCAGTTTTCTGGCGCGATCACCGGTGCATTTTCCGATTGGCATGGCGCACGAAAACGGCAGCGACTTGGCGCGCAGCTTGGGCAACCTGAGCGGCGGCCTGCCCTTTACCATCGTCTTGGGGCGCGATGGCCGGGTGCTGCACCGTAAAATAGGCCAGATCAAAGCGCCTGACCTACAGCGCTGGCGCAACTTGCCGGGTGTTAATTGAAAATAGACTACAAAAGATGGAGTAGGGCTAAATTAGAGTAAATTTGCGCCCTCTTCAGATTCTTAGCGTTGGAGTCCCCATGGATTTGCGAAAACTCAAAACTCTTATTGATCTCGTCTCCGAATCAAATGTCTCCGAGCTTGAAATTACCGAGGCCGAGGGCAAAGTGCGCATCGTCAAAAGCAGCGCCACCGTGGTACACCAGTACGCTAGCGCTCCCGCACCGGCCTCCAGTGCTGCACCGGCAGCCGCACCCGTAGCGGCACCCGTGGCTGAGTTGCCCGCGCCCGCCCCACCATCGGGCCACATCGTCAAGTCGCCGATGGTGGGCACTTTCTACCGCGCGTCCAGCCCCGGTGCCAAGGCGTTTGTGGAAATGGGCAGCGTGGTCAAAGAAGGCGAGACCATCTGCATCATTGAAGCCATGAAAATTCTCAACGAAATCGAGGCCGACAAGTCAGGCACCATCAGCCGCATCCTGGGCGAAAACGGCCAGGCAGTGGAGTATGGACAGCCCTTGTTCGTTATCGAGTAAGGCGCCCATGTTCAAAAAAATACTGGTAGCTAACCGAGGCGAGATTGCGCTGCGCATTCAGCGCGCTTGCCATGAGTTGGGTGTCAAAGCGGTAATGGTCTATTCCGAGGCCGACCGCGACGCCAAATACGTCAAGCTGGCTGAAGAAGCAGTGTGCATTGGCCCCGCGCCCTCACCGCTGTCGTACCTGAATATGCCAGCGATTATTTCGGCAGCCGAAGTGACCGACGCCGAAGCGATTCACCCCGGCTACGGCTTTTTGAGCGAAAACGCCGATTTTGCCGAGCGGGTCGAAAAAAGCGGTTTCCAGTTCATCGGCCCCACGCCCGAGAACATCCGCATGATGGGCGATAAGGTCTCGGCCAAGCAGGCAATGATCAAAGCTGGCGTGCCCTGCGTGCCCGGCTCTGAGGGCGAGCTGCCCGACGATCCGGCGCAAATTCGCCGCCTGGCCAAGGCTGTGGGCTACCCCGTCATCATCAAAGCCGCTGGCGGCGGTGGCGGGCGCGGTATGCGCGTGGTGCATACCGAGGCGGCGCTGATCAACGCTGTGCAAATGACCAAAGCCGAGGCCGGCGCAGCGTTTGGCAATCCGGCCGTCTATATGGAAAAGTTCTTACAGAACCCGCGCCATATCGAGATTCAAATCATTGCCGAAAAGCACCGCAACGTGGTGTATTTGGGCGAGCGCGATTGCTCCATGCAGCGGCGCCACCAAAAGGTGATTGAAGAAGCGCCCGCACCGGGCATTCTGCGCAAACTCATCGACCGCATTGGCGACCGCTGTGTCAGTGCCTGCAAAAAATTGGGCTACCGTGGCGCTGGGACGTTTGAGTTTCTGTACGAAAACGGCGAGTTCTACTTTATTGAAATGAACACCCGCGTGCAGGTTGAGCACCCGGTGACGGAGATGATCACCGGCGTGGACATTGTGCGCACGCAAATCATGGTGGCTGCAGGCGAAAAATTACCGTTCACGCAGCGCCAAATTCAAATTCGGGGCCACGCGATAGAGTGCCGCATCAACGCCGAAGACCCGTACAAATTTACGCCCTCGCCGGGGCGCATCACTACGTGGCACGCGCCCGGTGGGCCGGGGGTGCGGGTCGATTCGCACATCTACACCAACTACTACGTACCGCCAAACTATGACTCAATTATTGGCAACATCATCGTTCACGGCGATACGCGCGAGCAAGCGCTGGAGCGGATGCGCACGGCGCTGTCAGAAACCGTCATCGAAGGCATCTACAGCAT
>CAIRYF010000359.1 GCA_903882725.1 uncultured Simplicispira sp. | reverse complement strand
TTGATGCGCTGAAATACCGGGCGCGCCATTTGGTGGAAAACCTGTTTCAGCGAATGAAAGTCTACCGAAGAGTCGCAACGCGCTATGAAAAGCTCGATACCCGCTTCCTCAGCATCGTCCACTTGGTTGGTGCCATGAAATGGCTCCATTAGCTTTAATAACACGCCCTAGTCCTTATCCACCGTGTAAATGATGTCCACCGCGCTTTGCGTGCCAGTTTGGCCGCGCAGGGTCAGGCGTTTAGACAGGTCGTAAAAGATGTAGATAGCACCGATGGCACCGGACAGGCTTTGCTCGTAGGTGACATAAAGCTCCCTCGACAGGCGCTTGCCCATCGTGATGGCGGCGCTGCTGGTGTCGTTGCCGCTGCCAGGGCCTTTGAAGCCAATTTCATCCAAACCCAAGCGCTGCGCGGTATTGCCGCTGCCGCTGCCTTCACCGCCCAACAAGGCCAACGCGGCCTGCTGCAGCAGCGCAGCTTCGGCACCGCCGGCGGCGGTGCTGCGGCCAGTCACGACCCACGATAGTTTTTCGGCATCTGGCAAATCGGGGTCAGAGTACAAGCGCACACGCAGCGCATGGGCGCTGCCGGTGACTTTGACGCCAGCGCGCACACTGATGTTGGGGCGAATCGCCAAGATGTCGAGCGAGGGGTTGTTGTACGGGCCGTTAAAGCGGGCAATGCCCGTCTCGACGTTCATCGCTTGGCCCCAAGCGCGGTAGCGCCCTTGCACGGTGCGCACCTCGCCAGTGACGCGCGGCGGGCCGTCGGGGGTGCTGCTGCCGCGCACCTCCAGCGTGCCTTCTAGGCGGGTGGTGATGCCAGCACCTTGCAGGGCAAAGTCGTTGCCCAAGTTCAGCGCCACAGCAATATCTGGCGCTTTGGCGGTTTGGGCGCGGGCGGCGCTTTGGCCTGCTTGCTGGGCTTTTTCAGCATTGGCGCGATCGATGGCTGCCGATCGCACCACCACATCGTTGCCCAATTGCGGGGCCGAGGCCTCGGGCAGGATGATGGTGGCGCGATCGACTTTCAGGTCACCGCGCACGGTGATTTGGCTGTCTTTCAAACCGGCGCGCAGCGTGCCAGAGACGCTGGCTTGGCGGTCGGCGCGCACCTGCACTTGCAGCGCGCGCAGTTGGGCGGTGAAGTCCAGCGCCACGCCAGAGCTGCTGGCGGCTTTGGTGTCCTTGCCCGTGTTGCTCTGACCCCAGCGCAGCGTGCCGCTGCCTTGCAGACTGCCGCCGTCTTGCGGCGCGGGAGTCAGGTTGCCGCTGTAGCCAGCGATGCGCGCTTGGCTGCCTTTGCCGCCTTGCAGGCTCAGTTCAGTGATGTCGATGTGATTGCCGCGCAGCGCGGCGCGCAGGCGTCCATCTTTCAAATCTACGCCGTCCAGCAGCGATTGCACGGTGATGCTGTCTGCGCCGAGCGTGCCTTGCCACTGCGGCGCGTTCAGGCTGCCGGTCAGTGCCACGTCGGCATCCAAGGTGCCGTGGATGCGCCAGCCGGGCGGTGCCAGCACCGACCACAGGCCCATGTCCGGCATATGGGCGCGCATCTGGGCTTTGATGGGGGTGTCGGGCGACCAGCTCCAGCTGCCGCCTTGGCGTGTCAGCGTGCTGTCGGCTTGGGCGTTTAGCTTGCCAGCGCGTTCGCTGTCCCACTGCAGCTGGGCGCGCAGTTGGCTGCCTTCGGCGCTCAATTGCAGGCGCGCTTGGCGCACGCCGGCCGACAGTCCGTTGGCGGTTTCACCTGTCAGCAGGCGCAGCTCGCCACTGGCGCGCTCCAGCACGGCGCTGGCGCGCAGGGTGTCACCGGCATTGACTTCCCAGCGGGCGTTAAATAGCAAGTCGCCCGCCAAGCCCATGGCTGCCAGTGATGATTTTTCTCCGGGTAGGGTAAAGGCATCGACCCACGCCATGGGCAGGCCGGTCAGTTCGCCTTGGGTTTGCAGCTGTACGCCTTGGGCCGATGGCTGTAGGCGCAGTGGCTGCCAACGCAGTACGACGGCACCGGGCACCGGGCCGCTCAGGCGGGCTTGGCCAGCGCTGGCTTCAATCACTGTGCTGGCGCTGGCGCTGCCTTTGGCACCGGGTGCGGTGCGGGCGCTGACGGCCAGTGGTTCTTCTAGGCGCAGCGCCCAAGCGCCGGGGCGCGCCGCGTCTTGTACTTGCAACTGCAGCGCCGCCACGCTGGCACGCCATTGCGCCGCTGTGCCCGGCGCAGCCAAGCCGCCGCTGACGGACGTGTTCAAAGTAACGCGCTGCGGGCCCAGTTGGACTTGTCCATTCAGCGCCAGCGTGGCTTGGGCCAGTGCGCCAGACAGCTCGGCTTTGAGACGACTGAACTGGACAGGTGTGGCGGCTTTGCCGTCGGCAGGTGCCAAAGTGACATCCAGTTGCGGCGCGGTCAGCGTGGCTTGTAGCGTGAATGGGGTGTCGCCGCGCACCGCTGTGGCAGCAGGAGCGGCAGGGGTGACAGGGGTGACAGGCGCTGTGCCACTGGCCCTGTGCAGTTGCTGTTGCAGGCTGCGCAAACCGCCGTGCCAGCGCGCTGCCAAATGCGCTTGGCCTTGTACGGTGTGGCCCTGTAAGGCACCAGACAAGCCGGGCAAGGACTGTAGCCACGCCTGGACGCGCTCGGCAGAGGCCACATTCAATTGCAATTGACCCGTGCCGTCGGTTTGCTCCAACTGGCCGCTGCTGCGCAAGGTGGCACCGGGTACGGTCAGGACAATTTGGCCGCGCACGGCCAAGGCGTCGCCCACGGTGATGTCGATTTTTTCGCCGCGCAATTGCGCTTGCACGGCGTCCACGTCCAATTGCTGCAAGTTCAGCAGCGGTGCTTTCCATTGGCCTTTAGCACGCACGCTTTGGATGCGCAGCGCTGCTTTAGTGCGCACCGGCGCGCGGTCGGCGGCGCGCAGGTCGGCGTTAAAGCGCACGCTGCCCTCGTCCATTTGCGCCTGCAACTGGCCGTTGATCGGCGTGGCATCCAGCTGGGTATGCACTGCTGCCAAGTTCAGCGCTTGCACTTGGACTGTTCCTCCTAACGCGCTGCTGGCCACGGTGTAGACGCCTTGGGCGCTGATGTGGCCGTTGCCCACGCTCACTTGGGCCTGCGGCACGTGCCACTGCACGCCGTCGTAATCGGCCTGGGCGTCGATGGCGCTGACCGGTAAACGGCCTTTGTCCCACGGGCCGGGCAGGTCGTTGCGCAATTGGCTGCTGATGTGCCAGCCAGCAGCTTGCGGGCCGGCTTGCACGCTGCCTTGGAGCGCGGTGGTGGGTGCTTGGGGCCACAGCGCCGCCAAATTCAACGCGCGCACCTCGGTGCTGGCTTGCAGTAAGGGCTGCGGTGCCCACGGCGCTATGTCGGCGCGCAGGTCGGCCTGCATGGCGCTGGCGGCGGTATTGGCAGCCTCTAGCGCTGGTGGGCGCAATTGCGCCAGCACTTGCAAACGCGCGGCCTCGGTGGCCAGCGTGCCGCTGACCGTGGCGTGGGCTGCCAGCTCCAGCAGCTGCGCGCTGCCCGGCGTCACAGTGCGCACTTGCCCGTCTAACGTTGCCTGCACGGCCATGGGCGCTTGCGCTTGCAGCGTGGCTGCTAGTTGGTAGTGGCCTTGGGCCAAATCGACGCCATCTACGTTGAAGCGGTGCTGTACCCGGTCGTATTGGTAGCGGCCCGCAAGCCCACGCGCTTCAACAGGGGGTGGGCCCACCCATTCAATGACATCGACGCTGAACGGCACATCGATGCTGACCGGCAGTTCCAATGACTGTAGCGGCTCAGTCGGTGGGGCATCAGGGTCAGGGGTGGTGCTGATGCGCACCCGGTCGGCGTGGACTTCGCCCAGTTGCACGCTGCGCTGCAACAGCGGTGCCAAAGTCCAACCAATGCGGGCGTTGTCCACTTCGACCACCATGGTCGAACTGCTCCAGCGCAGCCAGCCAATCTGGCCGCCACCGCGCAGCGAACCACTGACGTCGCGCGTTGCCAACTGTTGTGATGCTGGCAACCAGCGCGCCACCTGCGCCAACGTGGTTGCCAGCGAAGTATTGCGACCTGACCATACCCAAGCGCCCGCCGCCAGCAGCAGCGCGGCCACCAACAGCAACAGCAGCAGACCTTTGATGGCGCGCCAGCCGCGCGAGCGCTTGGGCGGCGCTGGCTGGTGGCGGGCCGAGGCTGCAGCGTAAGGATTAAGCGCAGGCGGGCCGCCAGCGGCAGCGGCAAAGGTGTCAGCACCGGCGTCGGGCGGCGTAGGTTTGCGGGTGGCCATAGTTAAAAATTGAATCCCAAACGCAAATGCAAACGCAGACCCTGCGCCTTAAAGCCGTAAGCCACATCCGCCTGCAGCGGTCCGACGGGGCTGCGCCAGCGCACGCCAGCGCCCATGCCCACTTGCGGCGTCACATCGCCCACCCGGTCGGCTACGGCACCGGCGTCGGCGAACACGGTGCTTTCCCAGTCGGTGGTGTTGCCGCGCACGACCATGGGGCGCTGCCATTCGATGCTGCCAACGGCCAGATAACGTCCGCCATAGATCAGCTGACTGTCAGTGCGCGCACCAATTTGGCGATAGCCGTAGCCGCGCACTGTGGTGTCGCCACCGGTCAAAAACAACTGCGTGACCGGGATTTGCGCCCCATCACGCGCCAGCACCGCGCCGCCCTCGGCACGCAGCGCCAGTCGGCTGTCGCGCGCAATACGGCCGGTTGTGCCCTCCAGCGCCACTTTACCCAGCGGCACAAAGTGCAGCCAGCGTGCCGTAGCGCGGACAAACGGGTCGCGCTCGGGCGTCAGCGTGGTGCCAGCCCCCAGCTCCCAGGCCAAGCCAAAGCCACGCGTTGGGTTGCTGGGGCTGTTGAAGTAGCGTCCAGTCCAGCTGTAGTTGGCACTCAAGGCACTGCTGGACGGCGGTGCGCTCACGCCTTGGCTGCTGGCGTAGTCGTATTGCAGATATGCGGCACGGTCAATGCGGTCGCCGCTTTGCGCACGGCCACTGCGCAAGCGTGCGCTGTTGACCTCGTAGCTGCCGGTGGTTTCGCGCTGCACCTGCGCAGCAACAAACCAGCGCCAGCCACGCTCATTGGGCAAAGCCA
>CAIRYF010000358.1 GCA_903882725.1 uncultured Simplicispira sp. | reverse complement strand
GGCAATGACCGCGCCCAGCACTTCCATCAACAAAATGGCAGGCAGGGCGACGCGCGCAATCAGGTGCCCGGTCGAGGGCGAGGCCACGACAAATTGCGAGGCAATGAGCAGCGCAATCGACGACATGGGCGTCATTGCCGCGCCCACCCACAGCGCTTGACGCCAGCTGGCACCGCTGCCGACATTGCCCAGCGCTACGCCGGCCACTTTGGCCAACAGACGCATACCAATCAGCGCCAGCACCACGCCTGCCACTGGGCCACTCCAGTCGGCCTGCGCCGCCACGGTGGAGACCAACACAAACATCAGCATGGTCAGCAGCGACGACGCCGTGCCCAACTGGCGCGGCCAGGCCCACGGGCGTGGGTTAAATTGCTTGAGCAGCATTCCACCCAGCAGCGCCGCCAGCGGTGCCGAACCGCCCATGTGCGCCGCCACGGCAGCGCCAGCGGCAATCAGCGCCAGCAGCAAGATGGAGGTGTTCTCGCTGGTTGGGCTCATAAAGCGCAGGGCAAAGCGCAGCGCCATCGACAACAACGCTGCCACAGCAATCGACACCCCCAGCACCACCATGATCGGGTAGGCAGTCTCTGTCCAAGTGACGGCAGGGCGATTGATGAGCTCGGCCTGCGCGCTGCCCAGCACCAATGCGTACAGCGTGGACAAGGTGGCCAGCACAATGGCGCGCTCGGTCACTGGGCCAGCGGCGCGGGTGTCGTTGACTACCCGCGTCAGCACAGCAGGCGAGGCGGCCAGCGCCACAATCGCCAGCGGGCCAGCAGCACGCTCGGGCACTTGCAGCCACAGCAATACCCAGTACACGGCAAAAAAGGTCAGCGCCGACTCGGCCAGGCTTTGCACCAACACCATCGGGTTGTGGCGAAACCAGCGCAGCGGAATGCGCCCGCCGCACTCAAACAGCACCAGCGAGATACCCAGCTCCAGCAGAAACAGGCCAATGCCCTGCAACGGCCACAGCGCGCCGCTAAAGCCAGCCAAACCGGCAAAAGTGCCGACCAGCGAATAACCAACCACTTTGGGCAGGCCAATGTGGCGCTGGCACAAATAACCGGCCATGGTGGCAGCCGCCAGCAGCAGCGACCACTGCACGGTCGGCAGCCCCGCAGAGGGGCGCAGCCACTGTGCCCAGAAGGTTAGGATTTCATTCATTTTTTTGCTATTTTTAGCTCTCAGGTGGTTTCCCGCCCGGGCAAGAAAAATTCGCGCGGTGCCGAGCGTAAACGTCTGTTGAGGCTAACGTAAATACGCGTGCGCTCCACGCCGGTGACGTTTTGCGCACGCAGCGCGACCAAAAACGCCAGATAAAAACTCACCCCCACGTTCAGCGCCCCCAGCAGCGGAATGGTGGCCACAGCCCACCAAAACGCGCTTTGGTGGATGACCTCTACCCCCAAACCCGCCGCTGCAATCGCTATTTGGCCGCTCGACAGCGTGACGTGGCGCACCTCCAGTCCCAAACCAAAAAAAGCCGCAAACGCTGGTACCAGCCCCAGCATAAAGCCCAGCGACACATTGGCCGCCAACCCCGACAAGTTGTCGCGCAAAAAGCGCGCCCAGCGCTGCGCCCGCGTCGCACCCAAAAAGGCGGTGATGCGCGGGTTGTAACGTATGGCAGAGTCCAGCCGGTGCAGTACAAACCAGTTTTCTGTCCAACCAGCAATGATGCTGGAGGCAAACAACAGCACCCCCGTGAAAGCCGCAAACAACACCGATGGCCCCAGCAAGTGCAGTGATTCAAGCGTCTGCAAAGCATGGGCCGTGTCCAGCACTGGCGCATTGGTGCCCCAAGCCCACAGCCATGCCAGCCCCAACGCAGCCGGAAACACCACCAGCACATTGCCCAGCACCGCAGCCACCTGCGAGCGCACCAAGTAAGTCACTTTGTCAACAAACTCTTCTACGCCAGCCAAGTTGTCCATTTCTTTGAGTTTGGCGGCCATAGCTGGCGCCGTCATGGCGGGCTGCTTGGTGGCAACGGTGAAGTGCAGCATCTGGATCAGCACAAAGCTGACGGCGTAATTAATGCCTGCCAAAAAACCACCCCAAAATGCCGACAAGGCCAGCGTGTACAGGGCAAATTTAATCAGCGTAGTAAACGCCATCACCGCGCCGCCACCGGCAGCGTTGGCAACCATGGCAAAGTATTCGCTGCGGGTGCGGGTGATGTAGTGCTCGCCGGTTTCGGCGCTGCGCTCGGCCACCTTGGCCGCCAGCAGCGATGAGTTGGTCGATAGCAAAGCGCGGATGCTGTGCCGCTCTTGGCCGACTTGCACCAAGTGCGACAACAGGCGCGCCGCGCTCAGACTGGGGGTGGGCGAGAGCACGCAGTCGAGCAGCTCGCGCACCCGCAAAATGCGTGTGCGCAGCTGGCGCAAACGAAACACCAAACCCACCGAAATGCCGTTGTCCTCAAAATGCAAGTACACGCTGGCCGCCGCACTGCGGCAGCTCTCTAGCCGGGTGCGCAGGCGCTGTGCGGTTTCTTGCAGTCGGTCGGGCGTGCGCAGGCTGTGCAGCACTTCGATGCGCAGGCTTTCGACGTCGCGGATCAGTGCATGAAACGGCTGTGCCTCGCGCGCGGCATCGCTCATGCGCAGGCGCAACTCGGGGGCAAAGCCCGTGGACAAAATTTGCCCAGCACAGTAAGTAATTGCATCGAGCAGGGTTTTTTGCCAGCGCGTGCCGCTGGCCCCTTCAGGGGTGAGGGCCAGCACCAAACGGTCGAGCAACTCCTCGGGCAGCGCCGCCAGCCACTGGGCATCAAATGCGCTAGGCAGTGCCAGCGTAAACAGCTCGGACGCCTCCACCGTCTCGGGGCTGCTGGGCAGCAATTGGCAGCGCAGGCGCTCGGTCAGCTCGCTAAATAGGCCTGTGCGCGGCGCAAAGCCAAAGTCAGCCAGCAAGGCAGTGATATCGACCGTGTCGGCCAGAACTTGCCACCAGTCCTGCAAACGCGCGCGGGTGGCAGGCTCAGACTCCAGCGCCTGCACCAGCAGTTGCACCCGGGCCACGCTGGCGGGAACAGAGTCGCCACTGCCGCGCACCCAGTCAAGCAAATCAATCAGCCATAAATGGCGCTGGGCCACACCGGCTTGTGCATCAATTTGCACCAGCAGTTGCGCTAAGTCACTGCCCACGCTACTCAATGGGGCACCTTAAAGCCCAGCAGTTGCGCTGGTTGGCCAGAGGTAAGGATAAAAAGGGTGGGAACATGGGCGGATAGTAACTGCGACAATGCCGCCATGAGCCGCACCTACCGAATCGCCCCTTCTATTTTGTCCGCCGATTTCGCCCGTTTGGGCGAAGAAGTGCGCAGCGTCATTGACGCTGGCGCTGACTGGATTCACTTTGACGTGATGGACAACCACTATGTCCCCAACCTGACCTTTGGCCCGATGGTGTGCCAAGCGCTCAAGCCGCACGCCGTCACTGCGGGCGGTGTGGCGGTGCCGATTGACGTGCATTTGATGGTGCAGCCGGTCGATGCGCTGGCAGCGGCCTTTGCCCAAGCCGGTGCCGACTACATCAGCTTTCACCCCGACGCGGCGCAGCACGTACACCGCAGCATCCAAGCCATTGCTGCGCAGGGTGTCAAGCCTGGTTTGGTGTTCAACCCGGCCGAGCCGCTGGATGTGCTTGACTGGGTGATTGAGGACATCGACCTGATTTTGATCATGAGCGTCAACCCCGGCTTTGGCGGGCAAAGCTTTATCGACTCGGCGCTGCGCAAAATCGAAGCGGTGCGCAAGCGCATTGACGCCTGCGGCAAAGACATTCGCCTTGAAGTCGATGGCGGTATCAAAGAAAACAACATCCGCCGCGTGGCCGATGCTGGCGCGGACACCTTTGTCGCTGGCAGCGCCATTTTTGGTAAGCCGTCGTATCAAAGCGTGATCGGTGCCATGCGCGGCGCATTGGCCCAATGATCGCGCTGCAAGCGCTGGACGCGGCCATCATTGACCTAGACGGCACCATGGTCGATACGCTGGGCGACTTTGCCCAAGCGCTGAACCTGATGCTGGACGATGTGGCCCTGCCACATATTGCACCGCCGGTGATTGCGCACATGGTTGGCAAAGGCTCAGAGCATTTGCTGCATTTAGTGCTCAATCATGCGCTAGCCCAAGCAGGGCGTGCGCTGTCAGCTATTGAAATAGAAGCGCTTCACGCCCGCGCTTGGCCCAGTTACCAGCGGCACTATCTGCGTATCAACGGCCAGTTCGCCAGCGTCTATCCCGGCGTACACGAGGGTTTGCAGGCGCTGTGCGATGCTGGTCTGCGCTTGGCCTGCCTGACCAATAAACCGCTGCCCTTTGCCCGGGCGCTGCTGCGCGCCAAAGGCTTGGATGGTTTTTTTGCGCATATTTTTGGCGGCGACAGCTTTGAGAAGAAAAAGCCCGATCCGCTGCCGCTGCGCAAAACCTGCCAAGCGCTGGGCAGTGCGCCCGCGCGCACGCTGATGGTGGGCGACTCTAGCAACGATGCCCAAGCGGCGCGCGCGGCTGGCTGCCCAGTGGTGTTGACCACCTACGGCTACAACCACGGCCAGTCGGTGCGCTTGGTCGATGCCGACGGCTGGATTGATTCGCTGGCGGACTTGCGGACGGGCCTTGCGGGCGGGTTTGTAGGATGAAAAACAGTTAAATCAGGCTTAAGCCCTTATGCTATAAGCGCTTGTAGCTATCAAATTGTGACTTCAATCATTGCCCAGAAAAGCTGTTGGACTCTTTTTGTAGGCGGCGCTGGTGCTCAATACACATTGCCAAGCTGGCGTTGGCCGGTTTGGTGCATTCGCTGTAAATGCAGGCGCTGCGTGTAAAAAAGTTAGTGTCATTGCACAGCGACTGCATGGGCTCAGGCGCACGCGGCACAGGCGCAGGCGGTGCTGGCGCTGGTGCCTCAGGCGCTGCGGCGACGGGCAACGCGGCGCGTTGATCAGCAGCTGCTTTGGCGCTGCGCCGCGCTGCAGCAGCCGCTGCCGCTGCCGCTGCAGCGGCCATAGCAGCCGGGGACTTGGGCAGCGCCTCCACAAAGGCCGGTGGCGGCCCCGCAGGCGCGGTGCTGCTGTTTTCCAACACCTCTTCCAATGGCAGCTCAGATGCGCGGCCTGGGGCCGACGAGGTCGGAGTTGGCTGGGTTGGCGGGATTGGCTCTGGATCGGCCATTTCTGTGATGATGGTGTCTTCAGGTGGCAGCGCCGGTGTGCGCGCCATCCAGCCATAGGCCAACACTGCGCCAACAACGCAAATCACAGCTATCGCAGCTATCACCCCCACCATGCGTCGCCCTGGCTTGAACGGTCGCAATGGCGCTGACGAGGCGGATGAGGCTGACGTGGCTGATGAGGCCGACGAGATCGATGGCGGCGCGGCGCTGTCATGCGCCAAGTCGTCCATCAAAAGGCTATCGCCTGCGTCCAAAAAAATAGCTGTATCGGTGCTTTCGGCCACGGCGGCACTGGTGGGCGTCAGCACAAAATCGGTTTTATCTGCCAAGTTAGGCGCATTGGCGTGCCCCACGGGGTGCGGCAGTACCGGGGCAACGGCGGGCAGCGTGTCGGGTCGGCTGGGAGCAGCCAGCACCGGTGCCACCGGTGCTGGCGGCGCTACCGGTGCTGGCGGTGCTGCTGGAGTCGGCGGCTGAATGGGCGGTGGCGTTGGCACGACGCTGCCGAGGCGGCGGCAGTCACTCAGTTGGCCCAGCAGCGCATCTGTTAAATCAACCGTGGGTGCCATGAAGTCGGCACCGGACTGATCTGTTGGCTCAACCCAAATATCGCCCAACTCGGCGCGAAAATCAAAAAACGTCAACACCGGCGGGGACGACGCCGCGCCCATGGTGTCCAAAAAGGCGTCGATGCTTTGCGGCCTATCCTGCGGGCGCAAGGCCAGCGACTGCGCAATGGCCGCTACAAAGGCCGGTGAATACGCTTGGCCAAACTGACTGCGCACCGTTTGGGCGACGTTCTCAAACGACACCATACGGTCGCGGATAGAGCGCAGCGTGGACGGCAACGGCGTGTCGTTACACAAGCAGCCATGCACCACAGCCGCAAGCGAATACAAGTCGCTCCAGGGCCCTTGCTGCAAGTCAGCATCGCCGTCGGCGTACTGCTCAATGGGGGCGTAGTTGACCTTCAAGATAGCGGTAAGCGGGTGGTCTCGGCCGCTGATGGCGTGGCGTGCAGCCCCCAAGTCCAGCAATACCGGCGGGCCCAGATCTTGCAAAAAAATGTTGTCGGGAGAAATGTCGCGGTGCAGCGTTTGGCCGCTGTGCAGCGTATGCAGGGCACCCAGCACCGACCACAGCACTTGGCGCAGCCAAGCCTCGGGTGGCGGCGTGCGCATTTGCGCCCTAGCCTGCTTCAAAGTCATGCCGTTGTACAGCGGCATCACCATATAGGCAGTGTTGTGTGCCTCCCAAAAATGGAACACCTTGACCAGCGATGGGTGGTCAAACTGCGCCAGCAGGCGTGCTTCGCCCACAAAGGACTGCAGGCCCGATTGGAACGCTGGCCCGTCGCTGG
>CAIRYF010000357.1 GCA_903882725.1 uncultured Simplicispira sp. | reverse complement strand
CGCCCATCAAATAGCGCGGCTTGTGCGCTGGCAGGCGGTGCGGCGTGTGCGCCATGATGTCCAGCATTTCTTCTTTGGGCTCGCCCACGCTGACGCCGCCGACGGCGTAGCCGGGAAAATCCATCTCCACCAGCGCTTCCAGCGACTCTTGGCGCAGGTGTTTGAACATTCCGCCTTGCACGATGCCAAACAGCGCATTCGGGTTTTCTAGCCGCGCAAATTCGTCTTGGCTGCGCTGGGCCCAGCGTCGGCTCATTTCCATGCTTTTGCGCGCTTCGGCTTCGGTGGTCAGGTGGCCTTTGGTCTCGTAGGGCGTGCATTCGTCCAGCTGCATGGCAATGTCGCTGTTGAGCTGGGTCTGAATTTGCATACTTACCTCGGGCGACATGAACAGCTTGTCGCCGTTGACGGGGCTGGCAAAAGTGACGCCTTCTTCGGTGATTTTGCGCATTGCGCCCAGGCTCCACACCTGAAAGCCGCCCGAGTCGGTCAGGATGGGTTTGTGCCACTGCTCAAAGGCGTGCAGGCCGCCAAAGCTGTGCATCACCTCGCGCCCCGGGCGCATCCACAGATGAAAGGTGTTGCCCAAAATGATTTGCGCACCCATGTCGTGCAGGCTTTGCGGCATCACGCCTTTGACGGTGCCATAGGTGCCCACGGGCATAAAGATAGGGGTTTGCACCACGCCGTGGTTGAGCGTGAGCGTGCCACGGCGGGCGTGGCTGGTGGGGTCGGTGGTGAGGAGGTCAAACTGCAGCATAGGGCGCGATTGTCCCAGATGGATAACCTGCGCAGGGCCGCTACACTGGGTGCTACCTCTCGCAAAAAGGAACAGCTATGCTGAAAATTTTGATTGCCGTTGATGGCTCTGCACTGGCACTGGACGCGATCCACCACGCTTTAGAACTGGTAGACAACGGTTTGGATGCCAGCGTGGTGCTGGCCAATGTGCAAGAACCGGCTTCGCTGTACGAGCTGGTAGTGTCGCGCGACCCGCAGCGCATTGCCCAGGCCAGCGAGGCGGCAGGCGAATTTTTGATGGCCTCGGCGCGCGCGCTGCTCGACGAGGCCCATGTCCCCTACGAAGCGGTTGTGGGCGTGGGTGACCCGGCGCATACGCTGGTGGACATGATTGAAAGCTTGGAATGCCACCTAGCGATTTTGGGCGCGCGCGGCCAAGGCGCTATCAGCAGTGCGTTGCTCGGTTCGGTGTCGCAGGCCGTGGCCCACGCCAGCCCAGTGCCGGTGACCATCGTGCGCCATGCACCCGAGTCGATAGACGCACAAGAGGCGTTGAGCGCCAGCGCCAGCGACGGCGCAGCTGACGTGCTGGAGAGTTTTCGCGGCACCTAAAAACGCGGCGCGTTCGGCTCAGGCAACGCGCCGGTAGGCTGCGGCCATGCGTGGTTGTTGCTGCATTTTGCCGTGCGGCAACGTGGCCAGGCGCTGAAACATTCGGCGCACATAGCCGCTGATCCCTAGGCATTTGTTTAATTCTTCGACGGGCAGCGGGCCTGAGACCACCACGATGTCATTGGCCTCGGCCTGCGCACCAGCGGCGCGCAGGCGTCGGCGCGTCATGGTCGCCCACGACTGGATGCGCGTGGGGCTGCCGTGCTGGTGTATTTCGCCGGTATGGACATCAAAAGCAATGGCCACCATGTCCGTTTTAAGCTTAAAACGGCGCTCACCTGTCACTGCGCTGGGGGGGTCGCGCATATCGTACAAGTAGTAGCTGCCAGCTTTGAGCTGATATTGCATATCCATGGGTTGTCCTCTGTAGCGACATTGTCGGCCCACAGGGCTTTCACCAAGGGCGAAAAGTGTGCCGTAAAAAAGTGGCTTTGAAAAACCTAAAAATCTACCAGACGCAGGCCCACACTCGATACCGTTTGTCGGCAGTGGCCGTCGATCATGCTGTCGTCGGCACTGGTAGCGCACCCGACAACGCCTGTTTGCGCAGCACAAACGGGATACTGATGTCAGCGCCCCCACCAACGCCCGGAGCCAGCCACTGCCCGCGAATTTCTTTGCCGCACTGCCCCTGGACCACATCACCTACCCACGTGGCAGAGATATGTGTGCCGTCCATCGACTCCTCCAACGTCAACTCGCCCGCATGAACGTCGCCGACCACTTGTGCGGTGCGCCCAGCGCGCTCTAGCGTGCCGCGCACACTGTCGGCCAACTCGGGATGCTGGCCCAAGCGCAGCACGGTCGCGCCGCCGTGGCCGGGCAAGTTGGCGTGCCAGACGCCTTGCAGATGGCGGTGATCCATCTCGCTGGCCTGCGGGCAGGCGCTGCTGACCGCCGGGGCGGGTAAATTTGAATGATTTTGGCCTCTAGCGCTTATTCCATAAGCGCTAGCAGCTATCAAAATAAGAGTGAATAGGGTTTTCATGGTGTTGATATTACTGCGCACTCTGGCTGGCAGTCGCCGCCGCTTTGGCCGCAAATTCGGCCCGCAAGGCTTTGAGTTTGGCACGCGGGTCTTCGCGCGCGGTGGTTTTGTCCAGCGCCATTTCGGCAATAAAACGGCTGGGTTGGGCCGCGACCATTTCGCGGCCTTTTTTGCGTTTTTTGGTCCAGCTGACAGCCAGCGTGCGCTGGGCGCGGGTGATGCCAACGTACATCAGGCGGCGCTCCTCTTGCAGGCGCTGCACGGTGCTGTCGTCCACGTCGGTCTTGCGCCCGCCCTCGTCATCGAGCTTGAACGGCAGCATCCCCTCGGTCACGCCAGCCAGCATCACGTGCGGCCACTCCAGCCCTTTGGAGGCGTGCAGGGTCGAGAGCGTCACCATGTCTTGGTCTTTTTCGCGCTCGGAGATGGTCGATAGCAGCGCAATGGTTTGCGCCACCTCCAGCAGGCTTTTGGCAGCGCTGGTGACAACGCCGCCGGTGCTGTCATCAATCTGCCCACCGGCGCGCTGGCTCATCCAGTCGCAAAACTCCAGCACGTTAGTCCAACGCGCGGCGGCGACTTTTTCGCTGTCCTCGCCGTCGTAGAGGTACTTTTCGTAGTCGATTTCTTTCAGCCAGTCGAGCAAAAAAGCCTGCGCCCCCTCAGCGCCGTGGGTGTGGCGGGCGCGGTATTCGAGGTCGTTCACGTAGCGGCCAAACTCGTGCAGGCTGTCCAGCGCGCGCCGAGGCAGCGCCGCCGGCAGCATCGGCGAGAACAGCGCGGCAAACAAACTCAGGCGGTGCTGCGTAACAAACGCGCCCAACTGCGCCAAGCTTTGGTGGCCAATGCCGCGCTTGGGCGTGCCAACGGCGCGCAAAAACGCCGGGTCGTCGTCCGCGTTGATCCACAGCCGAAACCACGCGCACAAGTCCTTGATTTCCGCCCGGTCAAAAAAGCTCTGCCCGCCCGAGACTTTGTACGGAATATTGGCGCGGCGCAGCGCCTTCTCAAACGGCTTGGCTTGGTGGTTGGCGCGGAACAGCACGGAAAAACTGCGCAATTCGGGCGGGGGGTTGGCCCGGGCGCGCAGGCTTTGGATGCGCGCCACGGCGCGCTCGGCCTCGTGCTCTTCGCTGTCGGCATCGACCACGCGCACCGGCTCGCCCTCGCCCAGTTCGCTGAACAGCGTTTTGGGAAACAGCTTGGGGTTGGGTGCAATCACGTTGTTGGCGGCGCGCAAGATGGCGCTGGTGGAGCGGTAGTTTTGCTCCAGCTTGATGACCTTGAGCGCCGGAAAATCAAGCGGCAAGCGCTTCAGGTTGTCCAGCGTGGCACCACGCCAGCCGTAAATTGATTGGTCGTCGTCACCGACGG
>CAIRYF010000356.1 GCA_903882725.1 uncultured Simplicispira sp. | reverse complement strand
TGCTGCCGTCGATGGCGGCAAACAAGTGCAACTGCTTGCGCTGGCTGTGCCAAGCGTATTGCACCTGCGCACTGACGCCGTTGTGGTCTAGCGTGAACCAAGTACCCAGTGACAGCTCGCACGCCCACTGCACCATAGGCGCTTCTACCGGAGCACTGTTGTCGGCAATGACATGAATGGACGAGGCGTCGATGCCCAACAGCATCTCAATACTGTCCGCATCCAGCGGAAAATCGCCCATCATTTCGTCGTCAATGCAATCTTCTAGATTTTCTAAGCGCCGGGCCATGGCTTCGATGTGCTCGTGGGGAATGGCTGCAGTTTTGGACAAAAAAGCCTCGGCCAAGGTATCGGTTAGCATTTTAATTTGCGCATCTTGCCGTGCTTCGGCGACCCCCACCAAAGCCAAGCCTTGGCGTAGACGCTGCAGCAAAGACGGCAATTCTTGGATAACTTGTGTTCTATCAGCACGGCTGGGCTTGGCACTGGCAGCCCACACCAAGTCGGCAGCAGTGCGCTTGAAGACCACGGTGTCGGCGTGCTGAGGGCCGTCGCGCACGGCAGACAAGGCCAGCACTTCGGCCCAAAATTTAAACAAAAAATCGCGGATTTCATCACGCACCGGCATATCTTTGAGCATGGTGCGCAGCTCAATGGTGTATTGGATAGCCAGGGTTTCGCGCTGCTCAATTTGCTGCGCCACACTGACCAGTTGCGAGGTCGATTTTTTCTCGGTCAAAAAATGCGCCAAGAATTTTTCAAACTCATCGAGCACCAACTGAAATACTCGCCGTCCGGTTTCTGGATACTGCTCAATCACTTGCACCACACGGCGAATTTCGGCTTCTAGCGCACCGCCACTGATGGCTGTAGCGTCAAAACCCAGCACGCACGAGCCCATGCGGTCGATCAGTTGGCGCGCCGGGTGGTTTAGGTTGCTAAAAAATTCGGGCTCGGCCAATGCCACGCGCAACACTGGCACCTGCAAGCGCGCAAACCATACACGCACAGCGGGAGGAATGTGATCTTCGGCCAAGATGCTTTGAAACATCAGCGCCACCACTTCAATGATGGCTTTTTCGCTGTCTGTTGAAGCGGTTTTTTTTAGCTTTTCTGATTGCTGGCGTACCACGCCAGACAACTGCACTACAGCGGCGGGGCTGTAGTCTTCCATGGCAGCTCCCACAGTGGATTCGATGCTGCTGTAGTTGCTGACTGCCTGTACTTGGTGCTCCGCCAAGGCGTGTGCCAGTGCGCTGGACGCCGGGGCAGCAAAGGTATTGGGAGCCATGGCAGTAGGGTTGGTATCGACGGCATACGGTGTATATGCCGGGTGTGGGTGTGGTGCGGCACTGGGCTGAACCAAGAAACGCCGCAGCTGACCCATCACACCATGCGCGCGTTGGCGTGCGCGGGCCAACGGCGTCATTGCCGATGCTTGCTGCAAAGGGTTCGGGGTGCCCAGCGGACGGCCATAACCCGAAGGCATATACCCCAGAGGCATATACCCTGAAGGCATGGCAGTCAAGGCGGCTTGTGATGACTCCAGCGCCTGCGGCACCTGCGGTCCCACATCACCCGCACGTGTGTTGAAAAGCTGTCCGGGGCTAGATTGTTGCCCTTGCCCTTGCCCTTGCCCTTGCACCGATGGGTGTTGCACGCGCATACGCAAATCTTGTTGGACAGCAATGCCTTGCTCCGCCAAAAAATTGTTGCACTTTTGGTAGCTGTCTTGCAGCAGCGCAGCCAAGCCGCGTTGCAAGGTATCTACCGACCGTTGCAGGTCTGGCCGCGTTAACTCGGCTTGCACCCACTGCTCCACCACAACCAAGCAAATGGGGTCGGGCCGCAAAATATCGGTGCTGGCAAGCGCCCCTTCAAGAGCCTGCACACGCAAGCGCAAGGCATCAAAGGCTACGCTGACTTGCTCCATCACCACCAAGGCGATACGCGAGGCAATGATTTTGTTTTCCACTACATCATCACTCAGCAGCGCAAAGTCCATGCTGTCCAGTGCGTCTTTGCGCGGTGCCAAGACGGGTGCCAGTACCGGCACCAAAGACGCTTTCCACACCCGTGTAACGCCTTGCACCCAAGTAGTGTGGTGCTTTTGGTATCTCGACCAAGCATCGCGCCGATCTTGCATCTCGCGCTGCGTACCCGCCTGTGCCATCAAATCGGCCAAAAAATCGGCAATTGCCTGATCTACGCCGATGATGCCTGCACACAGCCCCTCGATAAATTGCTGGCGCACAGCGCTGGCCAACTGGCGCTGCAACGGGGAGGGAGCTGGTGGATGCATGGCTTATTAAACCCAATAAATGCAGAAGCGCCCACAGTCCTGCTCAGACAATGGCACCTGCGTTTGGATCATCCGGATCGGCCGCTTCGCCTTCTTTGCGCACGGTTTTGACCAAATCTTCGCGCTTGACACCCAGCCACATGGCAATCGAGGCAGCCACAAACACCGAAGAATAAATGCCAAACAAAATACCCACTGTCAGCGCCAGCGCAAAGTAGTGCAGGCTGGGGCCGCCAAAGAAGAACATCGACAACACCATCGCCTCGGTCGAAGCGTGGGTGATGATGGTGCGGCTCATGGTGCTGGTGATGGCGTGGTCGATCACTTCGTGCGTATTCATCTTGCGATAGCGCCTAAAGGCTTCGCGGATACGGTCAAAAATCACCACCGACTCGTTGACCGAATACCCCAGCACCGCCAGCACCGCAGCCAGCACCGACAGCGAAAACTCCCACTGGAAGAAGGCAAAAAACCCCAAGATGATGACCACGTCGTGCAGGTTGGCAATGATGGCGGCGACGCCAAACTTCCACTCAAAGCGCATTGCCAAATACACCACAATGCCCAGCACCACCATGCCCAGCGCCATCAGGCCGCCATGCACCAGCTCTTCGCCCACCTGCGGGCCGACAAACTCGGTGCGCCGCAGCGTAGCTTGGGCGTCTGCCGCCTTCAGCGCGCCAATCACTTGCTCGCTTTGCTGCGCCGAGGTCACGCCCTTTTGCACTGGCAGGCGAATCATCACGTCGCGCGCGGTGCCAAAATTTTGCACCTGCACGTCGTTGTAGCCCAGCGCCGAGACGGTGGATCGCACTTTGGCCAAATCAGCCGGCTGGCTGTAGGCCACCTCTAGCACCGTGCCGCCGGTGAACTCCAC
>CAIRYF010000355.1 GCA_903882725.1 uncultured Simplicispira sp. | reverse complement strand
CGACAGCGTGCGCGGCTTTTTGGGCGCTGGCGCGGGGGACGCGCCGCCGGCCAAGCTGGCGTTTTTTAGTGCGCCGCTGGCGGGTGCCGTGCCCGTTCAAGGCCAAGCTCCCGCCAGCGCTGGCGGCTTACCGCGCTTGGCCGATTGGCTGCGCTTGCAAGACACCGGTTTGCGCGCCGTGCTGGGCGACTGGCTGCAGGGCTGCTACACCGCGCCGACGCTGGACGACGCCTTGGCCCGGCGCAGCCAGCTGCAAGCGGGCGAAGCAATTTACCTGCCCGGCGGCCATGTGGTGACGCCGTACAGCGTGGGCTTTTATGCGCAAGACTCTGAGCAGTCGGGACTGCTGGCGCGTGCGCAAGAAATTGAACATCTGACCAAAGAGTTGCGCGCCCAAGCCTTGATTGCCGAAGAGGCGCACAGCGCCTTGCTGCGCGCCGAGTCGGCCTATGCCGACGCCGCCCAGCGCCTGAGCACGGCCCGGCGTGAAGCCACCCAAGCCCAAAGCCGCGCGCACGAGCTGCAAGTCGAGCACCTGCGCTTGGCGCAGCTGGTCGAGCAAACCCGCAGCCGCAGCGCGCAAATTGCTGCCGATGTGTCCGACATCCAAGCCCAATTGACCGACTTGCAAGAGCGCCGCGTGCTGGCCGAGGCGCGTTTTGAAGAACTCGATATGCAACTGGCCGACACGCAAGAGCGCCACGCCCAGTTGGGCGACCGGGTTATCGAGGCTGAACGTCAATTGAACGAGTGCCGCGAGCAACAACGCAGCCTAGAGCGCCAAGCGCAAGAGGCCGTGTTTTCGCAGCGCAGCTTGGAGGCGCGCCGCGCTGAACTGGCACGCAGCTTGGACACTGCCCGTGGGCAGGTGACGGCGCTGACCGACGAGCGGCTGCGCGCCCACAGCGAGCTTGAGCGCCTGTCCGACGCCGCAGCCCAGGGCGGCCTGCAAGAAGTGCTGGCGCTGAAAATGCAGCGCGAAGAAGCGCTGGCCGCGCAGCGCAGCAGTTACGACGGCTTGACGGCCCAGCTGCGCGCCAGCGACGAGCGGCGCGTGCAAATTGAGCGCGCGCTAGATCCGCTGCGCACGCGCATCACCGAGTTTCAATTGAAGGAGCAGGCCGCGCGCTTGGGGCTGGAGCAATTTACCGTGCTGCTGGCAGAAGCCCAAGCCGACTTGGACGCCGTGGCGCAGTCGATTGCCGAGGGCAACGTGCGCGTCGCCGGTTTGCAAGGCGAGATGGATCGCCTGCACCAAGCCACTGCCGCGCTGGGCGCGGTCAACTTGGCGGCGTTAGACGAGCTGGCCGCAGCCAGCGAGCGTAAAACCTTTCTCGATATGCAAATGGCCGACCTGACCGAGGCCATGAACACGCTGGAAGACGCCATCCGCAAAATCGACGCCGAAACGCGCGAGTTGCTTTCGGGCACCTTTGACGCGGTCAACCACCACTTTGGTCGGATGTTTCCCGAGCTGTTTGGCGGCGGCAACGCGCGCCTGATAGTGACGGGGGACGAAATTTTGGACTCGGGCGTGCAGGTCATGGCCCAGCCACCGGGCAAAAAAAACCAAACTATTCACCTGTTGTCCGGCGGCGAAAAAGCGCTTACCGCTATTGCGCTGGTGTTTGCTATTTTTCAGCTCAATCCAGCGCCTTTTTGTTTGCTTGACGAGGTCGATGCCCCGTTGGACGATGCCAATACCGAGCGCTATGCCAAACTTGTCGCCAGCATGAGCAAAGAAACCCAATTCCTATTTATCAGCCACAACAAAATCGCCATGGAAATGGCCGAGCAGCTGATTGGCGTCACCATGCAAGAGCAGGGCGTCTCACGTATCGTGGCAGTGGACATGGAGTCTGCCCTGTCAATGGTTGACGCCGCCTGAACCCTACTTAATCCACCATGAGCACTTTGCAAATTAGTCTGGCCATCATTGGCGTCGTCTTGTTGACCTTGATCGTTGCCTACAACGCTTGGACGGCGCGGCGCAATGCCCCCAAAAAAGCCCGGCCACGGGCCGATCTTGAACGTGACTCTGAGCAGTTGCCACGCCACGAGCCAGCCTTTGATGCGGATGGTGCGCACTCGGTGGCAGCGCCAGCGCCACCAGATAGCATCCAATCGACGTTTGGTGCTGCCTCGGCGTTTGCTTTGGACGCAAACGATCCGCTTGACCTGTCTACTTTGGCACGCACGCACGATCGCCGCTTGGGCCTAGACCCGCTGATCGACGCGATTGCCCCGCTCCAGGCTGATCAGCAGGTCTCAGGTGATGCAGCGCTGGCAGCCATGCCCACCACGCGCCGCGCTGGCAGTAAACCGTTTGCAATTGAAGGCTTTAATGAAGCTGCCCAGCAGTGGGAGCGGCCTTTGGCGGGTCAGCGTTATCGCCAGTTTCAGGCTGGGGTGCAGTTGGCCAACCGCACCGGCGCACTCAACGAAATTGAGTTTTCTGAATTCGTGGTCAAAACCCAAGCCTTTGCCGACGCCATCAATGCCGCCTCTGACTTTCCAGATATGTTGCAGGAGGTGGCCAGAGCGCGCGAGCTGGATCAGTTTGCCAGCGAGCACGATGCGCAACTGGCCTTTGTGCTGCGTGCGCGCCGTGCCGCTTGGAGCCCCGGTTATTTGCAGCAAAACGCCGCCCGCATGGGTTTTGTGGCTGCTGCGCTGCCGGG
>CAIRYF010000354.1 GCA_903882725.1 uncultured Simplicispira sp. | reverse complement strand
GGCGCTCAAACAGCGCACCCAAAGCGCCGACGGCCAGCGGTGCCAACAGCAGCGCCAGCCAAAAACCGACCACTTCGGACAGGCTGTAGGCCAGATACGCCCCCAGCATATAAAAGCTGGTGTGCGCATAATTGAGCACGCCCATCATGCTGAAAATCAAGGTAAGCCCCGAACTGAGCATGAACAGCAGCAGCCCATAGCTGACGCCGTTGAGCAAGGCGATGACAAAAAACTCAGCGTTCAGTGCGTGCATTGACAAGGTTTACAGCGTCGGCAAAACGTAGTCCTTAAGCTGGTCGCGCAAACGCACCTTGAGCATTTTGCCGGTCGCACCAATCGGGATGGCATCGACAAACACCACGTCATCGGGGATTTGCCACTTGGCGATTTTGCCTTCGTAGAACTGCAGCAATTCTTCGCGCGTCACCTGCGCACCGGCTTTGAGCGACACCGCCACGATGGGGCGCTCGTCCCACTTGGGGTGCGCCATACCGATGCAGGCGGCCATGGCCACCGCTGGGTGGCCCATGGCGATGTTTTCAATGTCGATGGAGCTGATCCACTCGCCGCCCGATTTGATCACGTCCTTGGTGCGGTCGGTGATCTGCATAAAGCCATCGGCGTCGATGGTGGCGACGTCGCCGGTCGGAAACCAGCGCTGGCCGTTTTCGTCTGCTATGAGCGGGCTGGTGCCTTTGTAATAGGTGTCCAAAATCCACGGCCCCTTGACCATCAGATCGCCGTAGGTTTTGCCGTCCCACGGCAGCTCCTGGCCGTCGCCATTGACGATTTTCATGTCCACGCCATAAATCGCCCGGCCCTGCTTTTGCAGAATGCGCATTTGCTCGTCTTTGGGCCAAGTGAGCTGCTTGTTTTTCAGCGTACACAGCGTGCCCAGCGGGCTGATTTCGGTCATGCCCCAAGCGTGCAGCACTTCAACGCCGTAGTTGTCTTGGAAGGCAGTAATCATGGCTGGCGGACAGGCCGAGCCGCCAATCACCGTGCGCTTGAGGCTGGAGAACTTCAAGCCCTTGGGCCCGATGTAGCCCAGCAGCATTTGCCACACCGTGGGCACGCCAGCGGCGTAAGTCACCTGCTCGGCTTCCATCAGCTCGTAAATGGACTTGCCGTCCATCGCCGGGCCGGGCAGCACCAGCTTGCAACCCGTCAGTGCCGCCGAATACGGCACACCCCAGGCGTTGACGTGGAACATTGGCACCACCGGCAGCACCGCGTCGCGCGCCGAGATGCACATCACGTCGGGCAGCGCAGCCGCATAAGCGTGCAGCGTGGTCGAGCGGTGGCTGTACAGCGCCGCCTTGGGGTCGCCCGTGGTGCCGCTGGTGTAGCACATACTGGATGCGGTGTTTTCATCCAACTGCGGCCATACATAGGTGCTGGGGTAGGCGCTGATCCATTCTTCGTAGCTGACCAGCCCGGCAATGCCGGTGTCGGCGGGCAGCTTGTCGGCATCGCACAGCATCACCCATTTTTTGACCATCGGGCATTTTTGGTACACGGCTTGCACCAGCGGCAAAAAGCTCGTCTCAAAACACAGTACCTGGTCTTCGGCGTGGTTCATGACCCACGCGATTTGGTCGGGGTGCAGGCGCGGGTTGATGGTGTGCAACACCCGGCCTGATCCGCTGACGCCAAAGTACATCTCCATGTGGCGGTAGCCGTTCCACGCCAGCGAGGCTACGCGCTCGCCCAACGCCAGCGGCATGGCGTCCAGCGCATTGGCCAGCTTTCTGGCCCGTGCGGCCAAGTCGCGGTAGGTGTAGCGGTGGATATCGCCCTCCACCCGGCGCGAGACGATCTCGCCATCACCATGGTGGCGCGCGGCAAACTCAATCAACGACGAAATCAGCAATGGCTGACTCTGCATCAAACCCAGCATAAGAGGCTCCTTTAGTTGTTTTACCAATCCCCCGCATTGTGTCGCCGGATCGACACGCCTACGCCACTGCATGGCCCTGCCCGCACTGGGCCATGTCGTCTGCGGGACAATGAATTGATGAATTTACCCACTGCATCCACCGCACCCACCGACTGCGGTGTGGTTTGGAACAACACTTTTGCGGCCCTCGGCCCGGCGTTTTTTACCCGCTTGGCCCCCACGCCGCTGCCCGCGCCGCACTGGGTTGGGAGCAGCGATGCGCTGGCGCAGGAGTTGGGCCTGAATGTGGACTGGTTCCATTCCGACACGGCGCTGCAGGTGTTGAGCGGCAACCAGTCTTTGTCCGGCACCGACCCACTGGCCAGTGTCTACAGCGGCCATCAGTTTGGCGTCTGGGCCGGGCAGTTGGGCGATGGGCGCGCCCTTTTGCTCGGCCAAACCGCTGCCGGTATCGAGGTGCAGCTCAAAGGCAGTGGCCTGACGCCGTACTCGCGCATGGGCGACGGGCGCGCGGTGCTGCGCTCTAGCATCCGCGAGTTTTTGTGCAGTGAGGCCATGCACGCGCTGGGCATTGCCACCACGCGCGCACTGTGCATTACTGGCTCACCCGAGCCAGTGCGGCGCGAAAGCATCGAGGCCGCAGCGGTTGTCACCCGCACGGCACCGAGCTTTATCCGCTTTGGCCATTTTGAGCATTTCGCCTCGCGCAACCAACTGGGCGAGCTGCGCCAGCTGGCCGACTACGTCATCGACCGGCATTACCCAGATTGCCGCAACAGCCCTCACTTTGATGGCAACGCCTACGCCGCCCTGCTGCACGCGGTCAGCGAACGCACGGCCAGCACCGCCGCGCAGTGGCAGGCGGTGGGTTTTTGCCATGGCGTGCTCAACACCGACAACATGAGTGTGCTGGGTTTGACGCTGGATTACGGGCCGTTTCAGTTTTTGGACGCCTTTGTGCCCAACCACATCTGCAACCACAGCGACACGCAGGGGCGCTACGCCTTTGACCGCCAACCCAACGTCGTTTACTGGAACCTGCTGCGCCTGGGCCAAGCGCTGCAGCCGCTCATTGGTGCGCCAGCGCTGGCGATGGCGGCGCTGGACAGCTACCGCACGCGCTTTCCGGCTGAATTTATGCGCCTGATGCGCGCCAAACTGGGCCTGCCCAGCACCCAAAGTGCCCAAACCGGTGAAGCGGACGTGATGGATGGTTTGCTGCGCCTGCTGGTGGCCGACGCCGTTGACTACACCATCTTTTGGCGCCGCCTGTCGCAAGGCGTGGCACAAAACGACTTTGCCCCGGTGCGCGATTTGTTTATTGACCGCACCGCTTTGGATGCCTGGCTGCTATCGTATAAAGAGCTAACAGCGCTTATAGATAAAGGGCTATCGGCCAATTTGATGCTAAAAACCAACCCCAAGTTCATTTTGCGCAACCATGTGGGCGAACAAGCCATTCGCGCCGCGCAGCAAGGCGACTTTGGCGAACTGCGCACCTTGCAAACCCTGTTGGCCCGCCCATTTGACGAACACCCGGGCTTTGAGGCCTACGCCAACTTTCCACCCGCTTGGGCGTCCACCATCTCTATCAGCTGCTCTTCATGACCTTTCCCATCCAAAAAACCCCGGCCCAATGGCAAGCCGTGCTGCAAGACAAAGGCGCCGAGCCTGTCGCCCTGCAAGTGACCCGCCACGCCGCCACCGAACGTCCGTTCACCCCCCGTTGATAATCGCCCAATGAAAATATTGTTTGATTTTTTGCCGATTGCGCTTTTCTTTGGAATGTTCAAGTACGCCGACGGCCACAAAGACTGGGCCGCCAGCACTGCCACTGAATGGCTGGGCTTTGCGGTGTCAGGTGGCGTAGTGGGCATCGCTGAAGCGCCAGTGCTGCTGGCCACCATGGTGGTGATTGTGGCCACCTTGGCACAAATTGTGTGGATCAAGGCACGCGGGC
>CAIRYF010000353.1 GCA_903882725.1 uncultured Simplicispira sp. | reverse complement strand
TTTTGCCATGAACGATGTGGTGGTCAATCGGGGATCTGCCTCTGGCATGGTTGAGCTGCGCGTTGAGGTGGACGGGCATTTTGTTGCCAACCAAAGAGCTGACGGTTTGATCATTGCGTCGCCTACCGGCTCCACTGCCTACGCCCTGTCTGCAGGCGGGCCGATGCTGCACCCCTCTATTCCAGGATGGGTTTTAGTGCCGATTGCGCCGCACACTTTATCCAATCGCCCTATTGTTTTGGCAGATATTACAGAAATTGCGATTGAAATCGTCAGCGGACGCGGTGCCAGCGCAAGCTTTGATATGCAGTCACTTGCCTCCCTTTTGCATGGCGACCGGATTTTGGTCACTCGGTCAGAGTATTGCGTGCGGTTTTTGCATCCACGGGGATGGAGTTACTTTGATACGCTGCGCAAAAAATTACGCTGGAACGAAGGAGGCTCCTGACAATGGCTCTCAAGCGCATTACTCTGCGCGATTTTGTCATCGTGCAAGCGCTCGATTTGGATTTAAGCCCAGGCTTTACCGCTTTAACCGGTGAAACAGGTGCCGGAAAATCTATTTTGATAGATGCGCTGCAATTGACGCTCGGCGCCAGAGCAGACGCCGGCGCAGTCCGAGAAGGTGCGCAGCGCACTGATGTCAGCGCCGAGTTTGATTGCCCAGTGGCGCTGCATCCTTGGTTGGACGGAGCCGGTTTTGAAGCCGATGGCAGCTTATTACTGCGCCGAACCGTGGACAGCCAAGGCAAAAGCCGTGCTTGGATCAACGGCAGCCCTGCCACGGCATCCCAATTGCGCTTTGCGGGAGGGCAGCTTATCGACATCCACGGTCAGCACGCTTGGCAAAAATTGACGCAATCTGACGCTGTGCGCCATTTATTAGATGCCTACGCTGGTGCCAGCGTCCAAGAGGTTGCAGCCAATTGGACGCAATGGCGAGCAGCACAAAAAACCTTAGCGCACGCGCGAACGGCGCAAGAATCGCTGCAACGTGAGCGTGAGCGCTTGCAATGGCAAATTGCTGAAGTCGACAAACTAGCGCCCGCCGAGCACGAGTGGGAAGAAATCAATACCCAGCACACGCGCTTGGCACACGCACAATCTTTGCTAGAAGCCGCCCAAAGCGCTATTACTGAACTTGATGACGCTGAATCCAGCGCCAACGCCCATCTGTCACGCGCACACCATTTACTGACCGAGCTAGAGCACCTTGAGCCTGAGTTTGTCAGCCTGACAGACATTCTTGCTTCAAGCATGGCGCAAACCAACGAAGCGACGCGGGCCTTGCGGTTGTATCTGCGCCGCACCGAGCTTGATCCGCACCGGCTGGCTCAATTGGATGCCAGACTGTCGCTGTGGCTTACCCTGGCACGGCGCTATAGGCGCGACCCGGCAGAGCTTGAATCGCTTTTGAACGGCTGGAAGATCGAGTTGCAACAGTTAGATGCTGCGGCTGATTTGGCCTCTTTAGAGGCCACTGAGCACATTTGTGCCAAGGCTTACTTGGATGCTGCCGAGCAGTTGTCATTGGCCCGCAACGCCGCCGCACCCCACTTGTCACGGGCGATCAGTGCAGCGATGCAAGAGTTGGGCATGGTGGGCGGTCAGTTTGAGGTGGCGATTGAAAGAACTACCGAAGCCAGCAGCCACGGCATGGATGACATTCTGTTTCGGGTTGCCAGCCATGCGGGTATGACGCCGCGACCGATTGCCAAAGTGGCCTCAGGCGGCGAACTCTCACGCATTTCTCTGGCCATAGCAGTGGCGACCAGCTCGCTTGGGACTGCTGACACTTTGATTTTTGACGAAGTTGATTCTGGCGTTGGTGGGGCGGTGGCAGAAACTGTAGGTCGCCTGATGCAGCAATTGGGCTGTGAGCGGCAGGTCTTGGCCGTTACCCATTTGCCCCAAGTAGCTGCTTGTGCAGATCACCATCTGGTTGTCTCTAAAACCCACGGTAAAGCGGGTACATCCAGTACGGTCATGCTGGTGCAGCAAATGCAGCGGGAAGCAGAAGTGGCGCGTATGTTGGGCGGCGAACGGATCTCGGCCACCACTTTGGCCCATGCGCGAGAAATGTTGGAATTGGCAAATTCAATCGATTGAGGAGCAAGTCATGGCGTTAGAAATTGTCCTGATCACCGGAATGTCCGGCTCAGGAAAATCGGTCGCTTTACGGGCCTTAGAAGACGCCGGCTATTACTGTGTAGACAACCTGCCTCCTGAATTGCTATCGCTTTTTGTCACCCTAGAGCCCAAAAACCATGGCAACAAAATCGCTATTGTTGTGGACGTGCGCAGCGCCACATCTTTGCCACAACTACCGCCCGCGCTAGAGCAGTTGCGCCAACAAGGCATCGTCATACGCGCTATTTTTTTGGACGCTACGACAGATACCTTGGTACGGCGTTTTTCTGAAACACGGCGGCGCCATCCTTTATCGAACGACGCCCCCGGTGAAAGCTCACGGGCACTGATGCAGGCGATTGAGTTAGAGCGCGAGTTGCTGGCCGATTTGCGAGAGCAATCACACGTTATCGACACCAGCACTATCCGCCCGTCGCAGTTGCAGGGGTACGTAAAAACTTTTATCTCTGCCGCACCAGAACAACTGAACTTGGTTTTTCAATCGTTTGCTTTCAAGCGCGGCATCCCTGTAGATGCTGACTATGTTTTTGATGTGCGGATGCTGCCCAACCCCCATTACGAACCCGAGCTGCGTGAACTGACAGGGCGGGATGCGCAAGTGGCCGAGTTCCTGTGCCAACAACCCGAAGTGGTCTTGATGCGCAGCCATATTGAGCAATTTTTAGCGCATTGGCTCGATTTTTTGGCCAAAAATCACCGTAGCTACGTCACTGTGGCTATTGGTTGCACCGGGGGACAGCACCGCTCTGTGTACTTGGTAGAGCGCTTGGCAGAAACTTTCGAGTCGCGCTGGGCAACACTGCGACGCCACCGAGAACTGGATGCCCGGTAATGGGTAACAGGGATGCTGTACCGCTATCGAACCGACTCTAATAATTTACGTATCGGCGCAGGCAAGCCCAAAGAAGACCATTGCACACTGCAGAACCAAGCGCCCTCATCGTTGAACGGCTGTTGTTCATTCACTTCGACCAACACAGGATGCAAATGCAAATCTCTGTGCGTCAATGTATGCAAAAAAGGCGGCAACTCCCGAATGCGAAAGGCGTACTGGACAGGGATATCTGCGCGCGCAGCGTACATTGGTAAGCAATGCAGGCCCGGCCAGATTCCGGTCGAGGGGCGCCGCTCCAGATGCACCCGCCCAGCAACATCACGCAACAGCAGCAACCACCACGCCTGCGATTGGCGTGTCAATTTGCGTGTTTTGACGGGGTAATTTTCAGGTACGCCTTCTTGTCGCGCCACGCACTGCAACTGCACTGGACACTGCGCGCACAGCGGCTTACGCGCCAAGCACACCATGGCACCCAAATCCATCAAGCCTTGCGTGTATCGCGGCATAGACTCCGGCAGATGGCTGTGAGGCAGCAAATGTATGGCGCGTTCCCAAAGGGCCCGCTCGTTAGCCACCACCGATAAATCAGTGTCAAAGCCAAGAAACCGCGTTAAAACACGGCGCACATTGGCATCCAGAATAGGTACACGCTCGCTAAAACAAAAAGCGGCAATCGCGCCTGCAGTGGAGCGGCCAATACCGGGCAAAGTTTGCAGTACCACCGCAGTCGCCGGAAATGCCCCTTCATGCAACGCCACCACTTGTTGGGCGCAGCGGTGCAAATTGCGTGCGCGACTGTAATACCCCAAGCCGCTCCACAGTGCCAACACCTCATCCTCAGAGGCATCGGCTAATGCAGCAACATGGGGAAAGCGTGCCAAAAAACGCGGGTAGTAATCAAGCACCGTACTCACTTGGGTTTGCTGCAGCATCACCTCAGACAGCCACACCCGGTAAGGATCGCGCGTTTGCTGCCACGGCAGATGGCTGCGGCCATGCTCCTTTTGCCAGCACACCACCTGCGCTGAAAATAAGAGTGTCTCGCCCATCAAGCGCTTTGTAAGAGGGTGGCGCTTGGTATTTCCTCAGTAAAGTGAATTCCAGGCAGCGCCAACAATTCTGTCGTCAACTCATGCAGGCGTTTCTCCAGTTGAATCAGTGTTTTTTCGCTGTCTTCAATCTCAGTGATACGCTCGACCAAACCGCCAGCAGCTTGCTGAATGCGATCGACGGCTTCAATTCGGCGCACAAAACTTCTTTTGCGCTCACGCAGTTGGGAATCCAATTGGGCTGTGGCCGACTTGCTCCACAAATCCAAATCATTAGTAGCTGACTCCATCACAACACGCAGCCGCATAGCCAGAGCACGCGTCAACCGCGAGGCAAACTCCGGCTGCGCTAACTTAAGCATATTGCCAACACTCAAATACTGTGAATGGGTTTGCTCAAT
>CAIRYF010000352.1 GCA_903882725.1 uncultured Simplicispira sp. | reverse complement strand
GTTTAGGCGGCTCGGGCTTGGGCAGTGGTTTGGGTTCTGGTTTTGGCTCGGGCTTAGGCTCAGGTTTTGGTACCGATTTAGGCTCTGGTTTAGGCTCTGGTTTGTGCTCAGGCTTAGGTTCAGGCTTAGGTTCAGGCTTGTGCTCTGGTTTAGGTGCGGGTTTGTGCTCGGGCGCAGTTGGTGCAACCGGCGCAGCAACAGGCTTGCGTGCAGGAGGCGAATCCACCATCTCTTCGCCGTTCGACAAGCTGGCTACAGTTGCTGCACGGCTGGTTGGCGCTTGCGCCACAGCAACAGGCGCACTGGCCGGTACGACCAAGGGTGCAACGCGGTTGCGATCCGGAATTTCAATTGGGATATCGACAGGAATGGGGCGCGGCTGTGTGTCAAACAACATCGGGAAACCAATCACGCCGAGCAATACCAATACCCCAGCGCCAATCAGGCGATGGCGCGCGCGCCGACGCATTACATCGATGTTCTCGGTGCGCTGCGCGCGCGAGGGCTTGCTCGACTTGTCGTCTTGCCGCTTTTGACCCGGCCAGCGAAACTTAAAAAATGCCATGAAGTTGCAATAACCGGTGCGTGCCCGTCAGCCTAAGTGCTTCGAGTGCAGGCGTGGCGTGCCATTGAGTAAAACGCCGCCTACCGTATAAAACGAGCCAAAGACGACGATTCTATCAGTGGGGTCGGCTGCAGCGACGGCAGCATCGAGTGCTTCTTGTGGGCTAGCAAAGGTTGCCGTAGGCACGCTGCGCCGAGCGTCCACAACGATTTGCAATGCATTCCATCTCTGTTGCAATGCAGCCGCACTCGCAGCGCGTGCAGTGGGCAAGTCTGTGAAATACCAGCGATCAACCAGCGGTGCTATCTTGGCCAGCATTGGTGCCAAGTCTTTGTCTGCCATAGCACCGAGCACTGCATGGGTAGTTGGAAAATAGCCCATGGCATCCAAGTTGGCCGTCAACGCCGCCACCGAATGCGCGTTGTGCGCCACATCCAACACCAGCGTCGGTTGCCCAGGAATGATTTGAAAACGCCCCGGCAGTTCGACCATCGACAAGCCGTTGCGCACCGCCTGCGCCGTCACGGGAATGCGATCGCGCAGCGCCTCCAGCGCCGCTAATGCGCCCGAGGCGTTGACCAGTTGATTGGCTCCGCGCAGTGCTGGATAGGCCATCCCGGCATAGCGCCGTCCGCGCCCGGCCCACGCCCATTGCTGCTTATCGCCAGAAAAATTAAAGTCTTTGCCAAAGCGCCACAAGTTGGCACCGATTTCTAGCGCATGGTCGATCACGCTTTGCGGCGGCACCGGGTCGCTGATGATGACTGGCTTGCCCGTGCGCATAATGTCGGCCTTTTCACGGCCAATGCTTTCGCGGTCAGGGCCGAGGTACTCCACATGATCGATGTCGATGCTAGTGATCACCATGCAATCGGCATCAATGATGTTGGTGGCGTCCAGCCGCCCACCCAGGCCGACCTCTAAAATCACTACGTCTAGCTGCGCCTGACTCATCAAGCGCAAGATGGCCAAGGTGGTGAACTCAAAATAACTGAGCGAAATTGCCTCGCTGGTTTTTTGACCATTTTCTTGGTCATTTTGGGTTCTAGCCCTTTCTACTGCTGCAAAATGCGCTATCAAATCTGATGAATCGACCGCTTCACCGCGCAGGCGACAGCGCTCCTCAAAATGCACCAGATGGGGTGAGGAATACACCCCGGTGCGGTAGCCCGCCTCGCGCGCCACGGCTTCAATCATGGCGCAGGTCGAACCCTTGCCATTGGTGCCAGCGACGGTAATGACGGGGCAGTCAAAGCGCAGCGCCATACGGCGTGCCACCTCGCTGACGCGCTCCAATCCCAGCTCGATGGTGTGCGGGTGCAGGCGCTCGCAGTGGACCAGCCAGCCTTCCAAGGTATCAATAGTGGTGTGCATAGAGGGCGATATTGTGGCCTAAGCCAAGCAATGGAATGCATGGCATATCTTTACGCAGGTTTACGGCTTGTCAGCGCGCAATAGGCAGCTGGCGCTTAAACTTTCTGCAGGTCTGGCGCGTTAACGAGATAACAAGACACTGTTTTTAGCTCCCACTCGCCAACACCAGAAAGGTCAATTTCCCTATGAAAAAAATCGCACTCCTCTCTCTCCTTGCTGGCGCAGCCGTTGCGGCGGGCGCACAAGAGCGGGCCCGCGTGCTCTCGGCTACGCCCATCGTGCAGCAAGTGCCCGTACCGCAGCAGGTGTGTGACAACCAAACGGTCTATACAGGCCAGCAAACCACGGGTGGCGGTGCCGTACTGGGTGCCGTTGCCGGTGGCGCGGTGGGCAACGCCATTGGTGGGGGCAGTGGTCGTGCTGCAGCTACAGCCCTGGGACTGATTGGTGGCGCATTGCTAGGTAACCAGATTGAGGGCAATGGCCGACCAAGTTACCAAAATGTGCAACGCTGCTACACCCAAAATTATTACGAAACCCGCACCGTAGGCTAC
>CAIRYF010000351.1 GCA_903882725.1 uncultured Simplicispira sp. | reverse complement strand
TTGGGCGCTCCCAATCAAGACATATCCAGAAGAGCTTTTATTGAAGCTCTTTCCGATGTTTTCAATCGACGCGGCGAAGGAGCCCGTGCTGTCGGAAAGTAAATTACTTTCGGAATAGTCCCAAACCATTGGTATTGCATGGCGGCCAAAAAGCTGTTGGGGAACCTGCGCTTTCGATTCCCAGCGAGAAAGTGAGTTGCTCCAATCACCGGTCCGACTCAACGCAAATCCCATGTACAAAGCCACCGCCTCCGCATATGCCGTGGCCCCATTGCCACCTGCGTCCAACCCCAGGCCGTCGTCTGCCATGCCTGCGGCCAGGGCGTCGGAACGCACCTTCGCGATGGCCTCGGGCACCAAATCAGAAAATGTGGTCAACGCAACCAGTTGACGGGAAGTGAACAGGTCGCCCCAAGTAGTCATGCCGTATGGAGTGCAGTTTCCGCCCGTCATCCTGGTGGGGATGTCGCCCTCTGGTTTCCATGTCGGTTGTGCTTGCTGGGCAATGGCTTCGTGCTCTTGCGTGGGAGCCAAATAGACGCGACTGCGTGCGCCTTCGGCCACGATGGCCATCAGCTTTGCGCCAATGCGCCCGGCTTTGCCCTCGACCTTAATGTAATCACCTGAAATTGGGGTTCCCGACAGTAGGCAAGCAAAGTTGGCCCGTGCCAACTTGGTGCCGCTATTCGCCCCCTCCGGCGGCGTCCCCATGCGCACCTCAAAGCGGTAGCCATCACCCTCGATGATCGGCTGTACATAGGCTTCCTTGCCCGCCTTGCTGCTCAAAATGAAGCTGCTGACCAGCGGCACATCCACATGGCTGTATGCCGGGTTGGGGCTCTTCACCGTGCGCGCCCACAGCCAGGCGATCACCGTCAGTTCTTGCCCCGGCTGCAAGCTGGCCAGTCCTGCATTTTTACGGTCATTTTGGCCACTAGCGCTTACACCGCCTGCGCCAGAAGCTATCAATTCAGGAGTTACGCGAAAGCGGGGGTACAGATGTCCAATGCGCTGCTGCGCCTGCTCGCGCATCCATGCGCCATAGCGGCGCACGTCTTCGGCCAAGCCACGAGCGCCAGACCAGTCTTCAAAGGCGTTGCGCGTGCCCTTCTTGGTGCCGCGCTCGGCCTCAATTTCTGGCCCCACTGGCGCGCGGCCCGCAAACTTCGGCGGAATCTCGATCATCGCCTTGTTGATAGTCACGGCCTCGGGATTTAGGTCGCTCGCGTAGCTTTCCAGCCCCAGGCGCTGCGCTTCCAGTGGCAGCGCGCCGCCTCCGGCAAAGGGGTCATGGAAGGCGGGCAACACCTCGGGGTCAAAGCCGCTCTTGCCGGGGTTGAGCGCGCAAGTCTCGCGCCAGCTTTTAGCAATGGCGGCACGGGCGCGGCCCAGCACTTCTTCGTTGTTGGTGTTCTCCCACAGCACCAGCTCGCGCATGATTTGAAACAGCTTCTCGCGCTCGGCATCGGCCTGCGCCCGGGTTTTGCCGGCGTAATAGCCGCGCTCGCCACCGGGGTCGTTGACCATCTGCGCAAAGATGACCGCCCGCGCCGCCGCCAGCGGGCGGCGCGCCCACCACAGG
>CAIRYF010000350.1 GCA_903882725.1 uncultured Simplicispira sp. | reverse complement strand
GCCTATGACACGGTGCGCCAGACGGCGGGGTTTCAAGAGGAGTTGGCCGATTTGTACGCGCACTACGTCGGGCGGCCCAGTCCGATTTTTCATGCCAAGCGCTTGTCAGCGCGCCAAGGCGGGGCGCAGATTTATTTGAAGCGCGAAGACCTCAACCACACTGGCGCACACAAAATTAACCACTGCTTGGGCGAGGCGCTGCTGGCCAAGTACATGGGCAAGACCAAAGTGATTGCCGAGACCGGTGCTGGTCAGCACGGCGTGGCGCTGGCGTCGGCCTGCGCGCTGGTGGGTATTGACTGCGAAATCCACATGGGCGAAATCGACATCGCCAAAGAGCACCCTAACGTCGTCAAGATGAAAATTTTGGGATGCAAACTGGTGCCGGTCTCGCGCGGCACGCGCACGCTCAAAGATGCAGTCGATAGCGCGTTTGAGGAGTATCTGAAAGACCCGGTCAACTTTATCTATGCCATCGGCTCGGTGGTGGGGCCGCACCCGTTTCCCAAAATGGTGCGCGACTTTCAAAGCATCGTCGGGCGCGAAGCGCGGGCGCAGTTTTTGGCGCAGCACCAAAAATTGCCCGACGTGGTGACCGCCTGCGTGGGCGGTGGCTCCAACGCGATTGGCATGTTTACCGAGTTTTTGCCCGATGCCAGCGTGCAGTTGGTCGGCGTTGAGCCCGCCGGCAAGGGTCTGGACACGCCCGACCACGCCGCCACCATGACGCTGGGCACCAAGGGCGCTATCCACGGCTTTGTTTGCTACAACTTGCAGGACGCCCAAGGCGAGCCGCTGCCGGTGTATTCGATTGCCTCGGGGCTGGACTACCCGGGCGTTGGCCCACAGCACTGCTACCTGAAAGACGTGGGCCGCGTGCAGTACGAAACTATTACCGATGATGAGTGCCTGGACGCTTTCATGACGCTGTCGCGCACCGAGGGCATCATTCCGGCGCTGGAGAGCGCGCACGCCGTGGCCTACGCCATGAAAATCGCCAAAACTATGGCACCCGAGCAGACCATCTTGGTCAACCTGTCGGGCCGGGGCGACAAGGATGCGGATTTTGTTGCCAACCACTTGGGTTTATAAAATAAGTATCAAAATGGCCTATAGCCCTTTATCTGCCTGCGCTGATAGCTATTATTTTGATAGTATTTTGGCCAGCGCTGTGCAGCGCAGAGCGGCCAATTTACGCATCCAACAAACTTTGCAAACCGCTGGCGCGCTGGGTGCGCTGCTGCACTGCAGTGGCCAGCAAGCCCGGCTGGGCGGCCACCAAAGTAAAGGCATCGCGGGCGCGGGTGATGCCGGTGTAGAGCAGCTCACGACTGAGCACCGGGCCAGCGTGGGCGGGCAGCACCAGCGCGGTGTGTGAAAACTCAGAGCCTTGGCTTTTATGCACCGTCATAGCAAAGGCGGTCTCGACGTGCGCCAGCCGACCGACACCGACTGAGCGCAGTTGCGGGCCGTCGGCAAAGTAGACACGCAGACGCGGGGCGGTGTCGGCACCCGCAGGCTCCACCGTTGGCAGGGTGATGCCGATATCGCCGTTAAACACCCCCAGCGCTGGGTCGTTGCGTGTGACCATCACCGGGCGGCCGATGTACCACTCGCCGCGTACTTGCAGGCGTTTGGCGCTGTGCAAGGCCGCTTGCACGGCTTGGTTCAGGCCCACAGCACCCCATTCACCTTCGCGCACCGCGCACAGCAGGCGAAAGCGGTCAAAGGCTTTGAGTACGTGGTGTACCCAAACCGTGTGCGCCGCTGCGTCACCGGCACCGGGGCGCTGGTCCATGCAGTCAAGGTAAGCGCTGTAGCCACCGACAGCGCCCGCACGCCCTTGCAGCGCCAGCCGAACGGCGGCGACTGGGTTGACGCCTTCGTAGCTGGCCAGCGCGCCTTGGCTGTCTTGCGCCAGCCGCTGCTGTGCAGCGGGCGCGTCGCCGCGGTTGACGGCCAGTGCCAACGCACCACTCGGGCCGCCAACACGATGGCTTTGGCGCAGCATCACTGTCT
>CAIRYF010000349.1 GCA_903882725.1 uncultured Simplicispira sp. | reverse complement strand
GCCAAACTATGAACAGTTTGGACAAATTTGACATTGCCATCCTCACCCAGCTGCAGCAGGACGCACGCCTGACCAACGCCGAGTTGGCCCAGCGCGTGGGCTTGTCGGCTGCGCCCTGCTGGCGCCGCGTGCGTGCGCTAGAGCAGGCCGGCTTCATCCGTGGCTACCGCGCCGAAATCGACCGCCACAAAATTGGCTTGGGTGTGCTGGCCTTTGTGCGCCTAGACGCCGATCGCAGCACCGGCAACCTGACGCGGGCGATGGAAGACGCCATCCGCCAAATCCCCGAGGTGGTGTCCTGCCACTACATCAGCGGCACCGGCACCTTTGAGCTGCAAGTGGTAGCGCGCGATTTAGAGAGCTTCTCGCAATTTGCCCGCGAGGTGCTGCTGAACCTGCCCAACGTCAAAGATATGCACACCAGCTTCTCGCTCGGCGAGGTCAAAGCCAGCGGCGCGCTGCCGTTGTCGCACCTTTTTTGATAGCTATAACCGCAGGTATCTATTGGGCTAGAGGCTGATTTGGCATTAAATTCTATGCGCTAGCCCTTATTCTGCGGCACTGCGCCGTTTTTGATTACATTGAGACCAATTTGGCTTATTTTTCGAAAAAGGTACGACATGACCACTGCCAGCCTGAACCCTTCTGTGTTGTCTGCCCTGCATTTGCTTGGTGGCGAGGCGGTGCTGCGCGTGCGCCCGCGCGTGCTGATGGATTGGATTCCTTTGGTGCGCCAAGGCTTACCAGCGGCGTCGGTGGATGCGCTGCTGCGCCTGACGCGCATCACCCAGGCCGAGCTGGCGCGTGCCTTGGCAATTCCCGAGCGCACTATGGCCCGGCGCAAGCGTGAGGGGGCGTTGTCGCCCGAAGAATCGGCCAAGCTGGTGCGTTTTGCACGCACCGTCGAGCGCGCCGAAACCGTGTTTGACGATGCCCCCGCAGCGCTGGCATGGCTGCAAAGCACCAATGCCGCGCTGGGCGGCGTGACACCCATGTCGCTGCTGGACACCGACATTGGTGCCGACAGCGTGCTCGACACCTTGGGGCGCATCGAGCACGGCGTCTTTGCCTGATGTGTACCGTTTGGCGCATCACCACAGCGCGCTTTGCTGCCAGCGCTTTTAGCGGTGAAGGCGCGCGCTTGTACGGCGGACGCTGGAATCCCAAAGGCTGGGAGGTGGTCTATACCGCCCAATCGCAGTCGCTGGCTTTGTTGGAATTGATGGTGCAAGACGACCCGCTGCGGGCGCATTACGTCTTGTTGGCGGTGCAGCTACCTGCTGACATGGCGCACACCCGCATCGAGGTGGATCAACTGCCGCCAGACTGGCGCAGCACCGGTGCGCGCGATGTGTTGCAAGACTTGGGCGTGGCTTGGCTGCAAGCGGCCAGCACGGCGGTGCTGAGTGTGCCCAGTGCAGTGGTGCCGGCAGAGCGCAACTACCTGCTCAACCCGCGCCACCACGACTTTGCGCGTATCCGCATTGGCGCGCCGCAGTCATTGCAAACCGATACGCGCTTGCTGCGCAATTTGGGTCAGTTCTAAACCACCGCCTTGAACCGCCCAGCATTTCTCACCGTGGCCACAGCGCCCACAGGCGCAGCCCTTGTTTGAGTCGTCCGGCCACGTCGCCAGCCTCCTGACCCCAGCCAGTGAAATAGTCGGCGCGCACTGCGCCAATGATGGCGCTGCCGGTGTCTTGCGCCAACACCAAGCGTTGCAACTGCCCGGCGGGGCCGCTGGAGGCCAGCCACACCGGCGTGCCATACGGAATGCTTTGGCGATCTACCGCAATCGAGCGCCCTGGTGTCAGCGCCACGCCTTGCGCGCCTTTGGGGCCAAATTGCGCATCCAGCCCTTGTAGTGGCTCTTCGCGGAAAAAAACATAGCGCGGATTGCTCCACAGCAGCTCGTTGACGCGCTCAGGGTTGGTGGCAATCCAAGCGCTGATGCCGGGCCAGGTGGCATCACGTACCAGGTTTTGATCCAGCAACCAGCGGCCAATACTTTTGTAGGGATATTCGTTGGTACCCGCAAAGGCCACGCGCACCAAGCGCACGCTGCCGTCGGGCTCGGCAATGCGCAGGCGGCCCGAGCCTTGGATATGCAGCACCATGGCATCGACCGGATCGGCCAGCCACGCAATAGCGCGGCCTTGCAAAGCGGCTTGGGCTTGCGGCAAGGTCTCAATTTCTTGGCGTGAGTACCACTGCTGGCGCGCAATGAGTCCTGCTGGCGGGCGGTACAGCGGCACGTTGTAGCCATTGCCGGGCAGGCGCGCGGCGTTGAGCTGCGGCTCGTAATAGCCAGTCAGCAGACCGTCGGCATTGCCACCGGCAGCTTCTACTCGGTAGGGCTGCAAGCGCTCTAGCATCCAGGCGCGCTGCTCGCCAGCGCTGCCAATGCTCAGGCGGCGCACCTCGGGGCACAGCCGGGCAAAGGCAGCGGGCGGGCGCTCGCAACTGCGCACCCAGGCGTTCCACGCCTCGTGCAGCGCGTCTTCAGAAAAACCCGGCAGCTCGTCCCAGCGCACCGGCACCCAACGGCTGACCGCTTGCCCGGTAACTGGCGGCATCCGCCCCGCGTCGGGCGGCACCGGCGCGGGCGGCACCGGTACGCTGGGAAACAGTGGCACCGAAGGTGGCGGTGGCGGCGGCGGTGTTGAGCAGGCGGCCAGCGTTCCTACAATCAAGGCAGTCAGGGCGTAGCGCAGGAGGGCAAATGTCATGGTGCTGATTTTGCTTGAACTACAGTCCGCCGTTGCGCCTCTGTCCTACAGGCAAAGCGCCTGTGCCACGTTACATTTTTTGGCATCAGAACCGGGCTTGGAACGGTTTTTTTCTCTCTCTGTTTTTCCCTCTTTCGCATTCCACAGGAGTTTGATATGCGTACAAAAATGATTCTTGGCACCGCTGCCGCCGCTTTGTTTGTCAGCGGCTGCGCCAACATGAGCGACACCCAGCAGCGCACTGCCACTGGCGCTGGCATCGGCGCACTGGCAGGCGCGGTCATTGGCACCGCCACTGGCGGCAGCACCGGCACCGGTGCTGTGATTGGCGCGGGTGTGGGGGCTTTGGGCACCTACATCTGGTCGCAAAACATGGAAAAGCAAAAGCGCGAAATGGAGCAAGCCACCCAAGGCACCGGCATTGGCGTGACGCAAACGACAGACAACCAGCTCAAGCTGGACATTCCGAGCGACATCTCGTTTGACACCGGCCGCTCGGACATCAAGGGCAACTTTGCCCCGGTGCTAGATCGCTTTGCTGCCAGCCTGCGTGACAACCAAAACACCGATCTGCGCATCGTCGGTCACACCGACAACACCGGCAGCGATGCCGTCAATAACCCGCTGTCGGTGGAGCGCGCTGTCAGCACACGCAATTATTTGACGGCGCGCGGCGTCAGCGGCGCACGCATCCATGTCGATGGCCAAGGCGCTTATCAACCGATTGCATCCAACGCTAGCCCAGCTGGCCGGGCGCAAAACCGCCGCGTCGAGATTTTTGTTGGCGAGCGTGCGCGCTAAACATTAGACGTTCGCTGCCGCTATCGCCCTGAAACCGGGTGAAATGCGCGCATCCTGCGCCGCCCGGTGCCAAAACTCCCCCGCCAATTGCCGCGCCAACGGCCACACCGCCGAGGTGGCCGCACTGGGTTGGGGCGGGGCGGCGGCAAAGTCGCGGGGTACGATTTCGCTGTGAATTGGCATATAGAGCATGGGCAACATATCGTAGGTCGGCGACAGCGCCCAGTCATCGCCCTGTAGCACAAACGAGATGTTGCCGTAGTGCCGGTCAGTGTTGGCAATCAGCTGGCCGTAGGCTTCGAGCAAGCACAGGTGGCGCGCGTCGGTAGCGCTGATCAGGCCACGCGCTTCTAGGCGCAAAGCTGTCGCCGCCCAGTTGTCAATGTCACCCACGTACTGCGCGTTATATACCTGCAACGACACCATGCCGATGCGCCCAGGCAGGCCTTGGGCATTCAGGGCGGTGGTGCGGTCAAAGCGCTCGGACTCTAAAAATACCCGACCAGCGCTCTCAAACACCGCTGTGTGCGCAGCCGGTACACCGGCTTGGGCCAAGGTGGTCAGCGCCAAATGCTCACAGACCAGTAAATCACGGATGCGCTGCTCGGCCGGCGAGTTGCCCGCTGGCGAGAACTTGACAATAACGCTGCGCCCCGCCGTGCTACAGCAAAACTTAGGCTGCTCGCCCCCCGCCGACGAGCCGGGGTGCGCGCCCTGCATGGCGCGCTGCGCCAGTGCGGGATAGTCGGCTGCGCTGGCCGCGCGCAAGGCGCGCTCAGACAAAGTGTGAAAACGCTCGAATGAATCGACGCCAATGACCAAATTGCCCGGCTGGTCTTCGCCGCACTGCGTCAGCGCGCGCAGCACGTCGTCTTCACTCCACTGGCGTGGGTCGCTGCCCAGCTGCAGGGCAGGGTGGCTGTGCGCAAAGGTGCGGCCAATAAAGCCTTGTGGGCGCATATCGTCCAAAAACCACGGCAGACCATCGTGTTGCTCGCTCACGCCGTCTGCCTCGTCCACCCAAAAACCACCACCGGCCAGCGCCAACATCCGGCCAAAGGGCGACGGCTGACCGCAAGTATCCACGCGCATCAGAGCAACTTCAGCACCCACGCCCGCTACTTGGCGCACCAGCACATAGCGCTGCGTGCGCGCTGCGCCCACCTTGCGCACCTGCCCCGAAGCCAGCAGCGGTGCCAGCGCACGCGACACGCTCGACTGGCTGATGCCCAACAGCTCTTGCAGCTCGGCGCTGCTCAAAACGCCGCCTTGGCGGCGCAGCGCTTGCAGGGCTTTGGTGGCGGGGTCGGTGGTGGGGTCGGTCATGGGCATAGGTGCAGGCATTTAATAGGGCTTATTTTGAATAGATGTAAATTAAAATATTTTAATTAAAATCAATGTCTTAGTCTTATTTTTAACATTGTATTGAATAGATATTTTTGGCTTGACGGACATTCCTAATTTGATAGCTACAAGCGCAAGCAACATAAAGGCCAGAGCAGGTTTTATCTGTATTTTTGGCCCTACAGCAGTAATTTCGTTAAAGTAGCCGTCCTGCGCTCCTTGTTCTCTCTCCAGCACCCCACAACATCAACATCAACACCACCACACGGCATCCACATGACCAAAGACTTGGCTCGACAGAGCGAACTGAAAAAAATGGAGCTGTGCGACGGCTGCACTGGCATACAGCGCAACTGGCGCCGCGCCCCCGGCCACCCCGAGCTGGTGCAGCGGGGCAACCGAAAAGAAGAGCGCGACCACGGCCTAGTGACTGTGACGCGCTATGTCTGCGACCACTGCGGCACTGCTTGGGAATACGAAAACGACAAGACCAATTTACACGCCGGTTGGTCGGTAATAGGCCGCTAAGGCCAAAGTTGTTATGCGCCAAAGCCATCTATCTCGGGGCAAAATCGACCTATGAGCTGGAACCGAACTATTACCAACGATTTAACCCAGGCTACGGCCTTGATTGCGGATGCCAACAACGCTACCCGCAGCGTCATGCTGTCGCAATTGCGCGAGCTGGGCGTGCGTTCTGTTCGCCAGGCCTCGCGCGCCAGCGATGCGCGCCGACACTTGGAGGCGCAAACCTTTGACATCGTGCTGTGTGAGCAAAACTTTCCGCAAGAATCGGTCACTGGGCAGGAGTTGCTTGACGACTTGCGCCGGGGCGGAATGCTGCCGCTGGCGACGGTTTTCATCATGGTCACGCCTGAGGCGTCCTACAGCAAAGTTTCTGAAGCTGCCGAGTCAATGCTTGACTCCTACTTGCTCAAGCCCTTTACCGCTGCGCGCTTGCAAGACCGCATCTCTCAGGCACGCCAGCGCAAAGTGGCGCTGCAAGACATCCACCAAGCCATCGAAGAACAAGAGTTCACACAAGCCGCGCGCCTGTGCTTGATGCGCATGAACGAGCGGGGTCTTTACTGGACTTACGCCGCCCGCATAGGCGCTGAATTATTGCTGCGCTTGGGGCGTTTTGACATGGTGCAAAAGCTCTACGAAACCGTACTCAGCAGCGAAAAAGCCCCTTGGGCACGCCTGGGGCTGGCGCGGGTGCAACTGGAAATGGGCCAGCCCCACAAGGCCAAACCGCTGCTAGAAACCCTGCTGATCGATGAAACCGGCTACGCCGACGCCTACGACAACTTGGCACGCACGCTGATGGAACTGGGCCAGTTTGAGGAAGCGCTCAAGGCCTACCAAATGTCGACCGAGCTGACGCCGTCGTCTATCGCCCGGCTGCAGCGCCACGGTATGTTGGCTTTTTATTTGGGGGACAAACAAAAAGCGATTGGCTTGCTAGAGAGTTCGGTGCGCCTGGGCCTGGGCTCCAAAATGTTTGACGGCCAAACACTGACACTGCTGGGCATTGCCCGCTTTGAAATCGACGAGCCCAAACAACTGCGCCAGTTTTTGCTAGATCAACAGCGCATGGCCGAGCGCAACCCCGAGTCAGTGCGCCTGCGCCGCATGGTGCAAACACTGCAAGTGCTAGACGCCTGCATGGAGATGGGCAAAGACAAGGGTAAAGACAAGGGCAAGGACTATGGCAAGCGCAAGGGCGACGATAAAACAGAAGCCGAGATGCAAGCCGAGATGCAAGCCCCAACGCTCCAAGCGCTGGCCCTGCTGACACAGGCCATTTTGGAGCCCGACTTTGACTTTGAAGCCGCCTGCAACCTGCTGTCGGTGCTGGCGCTGCTGCCTACGCGCAACATCACTGTCCCCAACGCCGAGCAAGTAGTACACAAACTGGGAATGCGTTTTGCCACCTCAATGGCCATGTCTGAGCTGCTGATGGGCGCTGCGCGCAAAGACCCGCGTTTTTGTGAACTGCTGAACAACTGCAACACGCACGTTCTACAGATGCTAGAGCAAGCGCTGTCACCGAGCCGCAACGGCGAGCCGGGCAAAACCGTCGAAGCCCTGCTTGCCCACGGCTTGAGCAGCCTGAACGCCAAAATAATTGAAACCGCATGGCGCGTGCTGCAACGCTACCAAGGCGATATCTACAACGCAGCTGAACTGACCGAAAAAATTCAACCGTGGCGTCAAACGCTAGGCACAGCCTACAACAAGCCGGTGCTGGGTGACCGCAATATGCGCCAGTCTGGCGGTGTCAGCCTGCGCGGCATGGACACGCCACCGCTGCAACCCACCATGGCCGCTGCCAACGTCAACCCCTGATACTTCCGCCAGTTTCTGCCAGCTTCTGCTAATTTCTGCTATCGGCACCGCACCATGCACATCACCCAAGACACCGCCGTCACCCTGAGCTACCAAGTCACCAGCCCACAGGGCAAGCCGCTCGACAGCGGCCATTTGTCGTACTTGCACGGCGGCTACGACAACATCTTTCCCAAGGTTGAAGCCGCCCTGCAAGGCCAAGCCGCAGGCTTTGCCACCGCGCTGGATTTGACGCCAGAAGACGCCTTTGGCCAGCACGACCCGGCGCTGGTGCGCACCATTCCTAAAACCGAGTTTCCGCCCGGCGTCAAAGTGGGCGGACGCCTGCAAGGCGCGGGCGCTGACGGCCAGCCGCAGGTGTTTAACGTCGTCAAAATCAAGGGCACCCAAGTGCATTTGGACGGCAACCACCCGCTGGCCGGGCAGGCGCTGCGCTTTAGCTGCAAAGTCACCGCCGTGCGCGCCGCCTCAGCCGAAGAAATCACCCACCGCCATGTCCACGGCGAACACGGCCATCAGCACTGAGCTATCAAAAAAATAGCTGCAAGCGCTTATCCAATAAGCGCTGCAGCCTGTTTTGATGCTTAAAACTGCCAGCTGACCAGTTACAGCGCCGCCAGCAAAATAGCGCGGCTCACTTGCGGTGTGATGCTGCGCTGCTCGCCCAGCGCCACCATGCCGTGTGCGGTCAGTTGCGCCACCACGGCGTCCACCGCCTCGGTGCCCAAGCCGTAATCGGACAGGCGCGTGCCAATGCCCACGCCCTCAAAAAACCCCCGGGTGCGCGCAATCGCTTGGTCGATGCGTGCGTCTTCGCTGCCGCTGTCGCTGCAAATGCCCCACACGCGCTCGCCGTACTGCAGCAGCTTGGCACGTTTGGACTCGCGCTGCACTTGCAATAGCGATGGCAGCACGATGGCCAGCGTGCGCGCGTGGTCGATGCCGTACAGAGCGGTCAACTCGTGGCCAATCATGTGCGTCGCCCAGTCTTGCGGCACGCCAGCGCCAATCAGGTCGTTCAGCGCCAACGTCGCCGTCCACATCAGGTTGGCACGGCTGTCGTAATCAGGCGGCTCGGCCAGCGCGGCCGGGGCGATTTCAATCAGCGTTTGCAGCAATCCTTCGGCAAAACGGTCTTGCACCCGGCCTTGCACCGGGTAGGTCAGGTACTGCTCGACGGTGTGGACAAACGCATCGACGATGCCGTTGGCAATTTGCGTGCGCGGCAGGGTGTAAGTCTTGGTCGGGTCGAGCACCGAAAACACCGGAAAACAATGTGGGCTAGAAAACGCCAGCTTGGTCTGCGTGGCTTGGCGCGTCACTACCGCGCCGCTGTTCATCTCCGAGCCGGTGGCGGGCAAGGTCAGCACCGTGCCCAGCGCCAGGGCGCGGCTGATGTTGCGGCCGCGCTGGAGCAAAATGTCCCACGGTTCGCCGTCAAAACACGCTGCCGCCGCGACAAACTTGCTGCCATCAATCACCGAGCCGCCGCCCACGGCCAGCAAAAAATCAATGCCATCGCGGCGCACTTGCTCAACGGCGCGCATCAGCGTCTCGTAGGTCGGATTGGGCTCAATACCGCCAAACTCAAACACCGTGCGCGCGCCCAGCGCCGCTTTAACTTCGTCCAAAGTGCCGGTTTTTTGCGCACTGGCACCGCCGTACAGCAACAGCACCCGCGCATCGGCAGGCACATGGCGGGCCAGCTCAGGGATTTTGTCGGTGCCAAACAGGATGAGGGTCGGGTTGTAAAACTCAAAATTCAACATAGGATTTTTGCCACTGGGTGGCCATTTCAATTTATAAAAACAATAGCGCAAAGCGCAGATTGCATAAGGGCTAGATGGTGATTTGGCTGTTAATTTTCAAATTTCTGCGGCCTGCCTGATGGCTTCAGTCGTCCACTGGTTAAGGCTTTGACCGCAAGCGGCGGCGGCGATGGCAGCGGCCTCGTGGGTCGCGGGGTCAAGGCGCAGGGAGAATTTGCCCGAGAAGTGCTTGCGCGGCTCAATCCCCCGGCGCTCGCAGGCCTGCAAAAATACGCGCAGCGAAATTTCACCTTCGCGCTGCAGCCCTTGTACGTCGGCGGCATAAAAATCAGCACCGCCATTGAGGCTGACAAATTCACCCCTGAACATTTCAATGTCGGCATCAAAAGAAATCACTGCCTGATAGCCGTTAATTGTCATCGTGTTCATGGTGTAACTCCGTTCTCTTGCAGCCATTTGCGAATAGCGGCGACAGCACCTTTGTCGGTGTCTGGCGATGGATGCGG
>CAIRYF010000348.1 GCA_903882725.1 uncultured Simplicispira sp. | reverse complement strand
TCATCGAGTCCATGTTGCCCGCCGTCACGCCCCAAAACAGGTTGGGCTTGCCCAGCGCTTTGAACGCCTCGGCGCTGTGCCAGTCGGGTTGGGCAATGATGCCGACGCGAAAGCCCTGTGCCTCCAGCACCCGGCCAATGATGGCCATGCCAAAACTTGGGTGGTCGATGTAGGCGTCGCCCGTGACCAGCACCACGTCGCAGCTGTCCCAGCCCAGTTGCTCCATCTCGGCGCGGCTCATCGGCAGAAAAGGTGCCGTGCCAAAGCGCTTGGCCCAATACGGGCGGTAACTGGTAATGGGCTTGGCGGCGCGCGCGAAGAAAGAAACGTCAACAGGGGCGTTCATGGTGTGCTGTCTGGGGGAGGGGAAGCCGGGCAGTGTATGTTTTTAGGCTATTCCCCATGCGTTAGATGTTTTGTGGTGGTTGGCGGTGCTTGACGCTGGCCATGGCAAGACAGAATTTCTATATAGAACTGCGTGCCTTCTTCTTTCACCAGAGCGTCAATCAGGGCGATCAACTCACCCACGCGTGCGGGCACCGCAGCGGCTTCGCTGGGGCCAAATTTGCAGTTGAAGTCCCAGTAATCTACGCCTGTGGGCAGGGCGCGGCTGCGTTCGCGTTTCAGGTATTTGCGGATTTCGTGCTTGATGGCTTCGAGTACACGGTCGGGATTTTTGCCTTCGGGGCGGAGTTGGAATGTTTTGCGCATGGAAAGTGTCTTTCAGTGGAGGGGGGAAATCGCCCTCAATGGACGCCTACCGGGGCGTGATTATCGGCTGGCACGGACAAGACCGGCTATCCTGCATCAGGACTTTTTCATGCACACCCACCTCCCCACTCCCAGCAAAGAGCAGATTGCGCTGCTCGATCCATTTGAACGCCTTGACCTGGACCGCATTGATTTGGTCACCACCGCCCAGCAAGCCGACAAAGCCTGCGCCGCGCTGGCCGCCGCCACGGTGTGGGGGTTTGATACCGAATCCAAGCCGACCTTTGTTAAAGACCAAGTCTCTGACGGCCCGCACATCGTGCAATTGGCCACTTTGGAGCGCGCTTGGGTGTTTCAGCTGCACGACGCGGGCTGCTGCGCCCGGGTGTCTGAGTTGCTGGCACTGCGCGGCGTGACCAAAGCCGGTTTTGGCTTGGGCGATGACCGCAAACGCATCAGCAGCAAGCTGGGTGTCGATTTGGCCGACGTGCTGGAGCTGAACAGCATTTTTCGCCAGCGCGGTTACCGCAAAGACATGGGCGTCAAAGGCGCGGTGGCAGTGTTGTTTCAGCAGCGCTTTGCCAAGTCAAAAAAAGCCGCCACCTCCAACTGGGCCAATCCGCAGTTGAGTGTGTCGCAATTGCTCTACGCCGCCAACGACGCTTACGCCGCCGCGCGGGTGTTTGCCGCGCTGTATCCGCCAGGCAGCTCAGTCATGCACCTTGCCGCGCAGGGTTTTGGTGACGCTGCGCTGCGCCTTGCCTTCTAGGCGGCGCTGGCGCGAGCCGTAGGTCGGTTTGGTGGGACGGCGCACGGTGGGCGCTTGCGCCACGCTTTGCACCAGTGCGTTGAGGCGCGCCAAAGCATCGGCGCGGTTTTGCTCTTGGCTGCGGTATTGCTGGGCTTTGATGACCAGCACGCCGTCGTGCGTGATGCGGCTGTCGCGCAAGGCCAGCAGCCGCGCTTTGACGTCCAACGGCAGGCTGGACGCGGTGATGTCAAAGCGCAAATGCACGGCGCTGGAGACTTTGTTGACGTTTTGCCCGCCTGCGCCCTGTGCGCGCATGGCGGTGATATCGACCTCGCGCTCATCGACTTGCAGCCATTGCACCGTGCCTGTCGTGCCTGTCATGCGATCAGTGCGCCAAGGCCGCCAGCAAGGCGGCATGAAAGGCCTGTGGCTGCTCGAACTGCACCCAGTGCCCGGCGTCTTCGATCAGGGTCAGCCCCTGAAAGTGCGCCGTTGCTTGGGCGTAGGCCGGGGCCAGCCGGTCGATCCATCGCTGGTAGAGCGCATCGTGGCGGCCATAAATGGCGTACACCGGGCAGCTGACTTGGGCCAGCGAGAGCGCCAAGATACGTGTGTGCGACAGCCGCCGGCGCGGCATCCGGTCGCGCTCTACGTTGGCTGTGTGCAGTTGCAGCGCCAGCCCGTCGATCAGCGCCGGGTCGTGCAGCATCAATGCGGCCAAGTTGTAGCGGTGGATGTCTTGTTGCTCGGCGGCGGGCAAATGGCGCCATGCCTTTAAATCAAACTGGCGCTGCATCACCACGCCCATGGCCGGTGCGCCGACCAGCACCAGCCGCGCAGCCAAGTGTGGGTGCGCCGCCAGCAGCATCCCTGCCGTCATGGCACCAAAAGAAAAGCCGACCAAATTGCAGGCTTGGCCGGGCAGCAATTGCTGTAAACCCGCGTGCAGTGGGGCAATCAGCGCGTCGGCATCACTGCCTTGGGGCGGCGGGGCCGAATCACCAAAGCCCGGCAAATCGGGCACCCATAGCGTGTAGCCCGCAGCGCGCAAGGGATTGATGTTGTGCAGCCAGTGCGTCCAACTGCCGCTGCCGCCATGCAGCAACACCAACGGGCGCGAGTGAGTGCGGGTGGGGGGCAGCGCGCTCCAGCGATGCCAAATGATGTCGCCAGTGCCGCAGGGCGTGGTGTGGCGCGTGGCTTGCGTGGCCACATCGCGCACAGCGGTCGGCGCTGCTGCACCAAACGGTGTCAGGGCCAAGCTCACATCTGCGCCAAGCCATCAATTGCCAGCGCGTAGCCCTGCACGCCAAAACCGCACATGACAGCGCGGGCAGCGGCAGAAATCCACGAATGGTGGCGAAAGCTCTCGCGCGCAAACACGTTGCTGATGTGCAGCTCAATCAGCGTGATGCCGGTGCCCTTGATGGCGTCCAGCAGCGCCACGCTGGTGTGGGTGTAAGCGCCAGCGTTGAGCACCACCCCGGCCAGTTCGCCCCGGGCGTGGCACTGGCCGGCCTCGTGAATCCAGTCAACCAACACGCCCTCGTGGTTGCTTTGGCGAAACTGCAAGGCCAAACCGTGGCGCGCGCAGGCTGCGGCGCACATTTGCTCAACATCGGCCAGCGTGTGTACGCCATACACAGCGGGCTCGCGCGTGCCCAGCAGGTTGAGGTTGGGGCCATTAAGGACGTAAACAGTTTTCATAAAAATTGCAGCAGCAAAAAATCTTAATGGCTCCAACCGCGCCGGTCACTATCACCACGTTCGCCCCGGTCATAGTAATCACGGCGATGCGGGTGCCGACCATGACCACGGTAGTCGCGATAGCCCTGCGGCGGGTAATACACCGGCGGGGGTGCGTAGTACACCGGCTGCTGCGGTGCGTAATACACCGGTGCGGGCGGCGCGAAATATGCCGAGGGTGGCTGCGGGTAATAGCGTGGCTGCGGTGTGGTGTAGACCGAATAGCCGTTACCCACACCGACTACCACCCCCGGCGTTGCCACGCCCAGCGACCAATACACATCGCTGGCCTGCGCCGTGGTGGCGCTGCCCCAAGTGAGCACAGCCATGCCGGCGGCCACAGCCCAAGCAGATAAAGAACGGATTTTCATGATGCAAATCTCCAGTGAATCAGGCCCGCCAAGCGATTGCAGCCAGCCCATAGACACACAACGCGCCAACGACCCATAAGGATGGCACAAACCGGCAAAACTGTTGTTTTGCAATTGTTTCCGTACGTATGCTGCCCATGTTGCAGTGCATCACCCTGCCCCGCAGGGCACCCTAAAATGGCCGAATGAGCACCTCCACCCCCGCCAACCATTCTCCTGCTGCGGCCGCTGAAGCCGCCAAACCCAGCAATTTTTTGCGCCAACTCATAGACAGCGACTTGGCCAAAGGCACCTACGCCCAGCGCCGCTGGGGTGGCAGCCCGGGCGACGCCGCGCACCACGCCGCTGGACAGCCTGACCCAGCCAAAATTCGCACCCGCTTTCCGCCAGAGCCCAATGGCTACTTGCACATCGGCCACGCCAAAAGTATTTGCATCAACTTTGGCCTGGCGCGCGACTACGGCGGTGTTTGTCACCTGCGCTTTGACGACACCAACCCTGAAAAAGAAGACACCGAATACGTCAACAGCATCATCGACGCGGTGCAGTGGCTCGGTTTTAACTGGAGCCAGCCGGGCAACACCTTGCCGTATCAGGCCAGCGACTACTTTGACTTCATGTACCGCGCCGCCGAGTATTTGATTGAAGCTGGCCACGCTTACGTCGATGAGCAAAGCGCCGAAGAAATGCGCGCCCACCGGGGCGACTTTGGCAAGCCCGGCGTCGATAGCCCGTTTCGCACCCGCACCCCCGCAGAAAACTTGGCCATCTTTCGCGCCATGCAGGGCGGCCAGCACGCCGACGGCGCGATGGTGTTGCGCGCCAAAATCGACATGGCC
>CAIRYF010000347.1 GCA_903882725.1 uncultured Simplicispira sp. | reverse complement strand
GCGTCCACCAATTCGATCAGTGCGGCGCTGATGCCGGCTTGCTCGTCGGGAATCAGCCGCGCGGCAAAGGTGATGGGGTTGTGCAGCGCGCTGGTCAGCCAGTCTTGCAGGGCAGGCAAACCTTTGTCTTCATAAACGCCGCTGCTGGCGCGATCGCTGATGGAGACGATGCCAATTTTTACAGCGTCATACATCGTGGCCGCCCTCGCCTTGGCCGGCATCCATGTCGTCGGCAAAGTTGCCGCCGCTGTCATCGCCGTCAACGTTTGCGCCACCGGCCAACTGCACGCGCACCAGCGCAAACAAGTCGCGGTAAGCGCGGCCTTTGCGCGGTGCCAAGCCTTGCGACTCGGCCACGGCGGCCTCGTGGGCGCTGGCGGCGTCTTTGCGCGCTTGGCGAATCAAGGCGCGCAGCTGCTGGATGTCGGTGCCGGGGTGGTAGGCAATCCATTCGGCTTGGGCGCTGTCTTGGCCGATCAGCCGGTCACGCCACTGCTCTGCCAGGTGCAGGGCGAGTTTTTCGTGGGCCGAGCCGCTGCGCTGCGTTGTCAAGGCGGTGCGGGTGTCTTGCACTTGCTCGGGCGTGATTTTGCGCATCAGCTTGCCCACAAACTGCATTTGGCGGCGCTTGCCTTCAAAGTTGGTGATGCGTTTGGCTTCGGCCAAAGCGCCGATCAATTTGTCGGGCAGACCAATGCCGTTGAGCAAGTCAGCGCGCAAGGTCAGCAATTCTTTGCCCAAATCTTGTAGTTCGTCGCTTTCGCGTTTGAGGTCGGTGCGGCTCGCGTCATGCGTGCCTTTGAGTTCGGCTTTGAGCGCGATGTCCATTTCGCTGCCTTCGGCAACAAACTGGCCGCGCACGAAGTAGCCTTTTTTGGGTTTGCGTGACATGGATAAATCTGGGGAAAAGAGGGGTATGGTCGCCAAGCCGCATCGGGCTGGGGCCACTGCGGCAAGTATCATAGCCGCCGCTATGAACCAAACGCACCCCTCCGCCGACACGGGCTTCAGCTATGGCCGCCCCTTCTTTGAACAACTGGTGGACCACGCGCTGGCACACGCCAAAAAGCTCGGTGCCACCGACGCCGGTGCCGAGGCCTCCGAGGGCTGCGGCCTGTCGGTCGGCGTGCGCAAGGGCGAGCTAGAAACCGTCGAGCGCAACCGCGATAAATCCCTGGGCATCACTGTCTACGTCGGCCACCGCCGAGGCAACGCCAGCACATCAGATTTTTCAGGCGCGGCGATTGAGCAAACCGTGCAAGCGGCCTACGACATTGCCCGCTTTACTGCCGCCGACCCGGTCGCTGGCCTGCCCGACGCACAAGACATTGCCCCGCCCGCGTCGCACCGCGATTTGGATTTGTTTTTTCCGTGGGCCTTGACCAGCGAAGAAGCAGCGCGCATAGCGCTGGAATGCGAAGCCGCCGCCTTTGCCACCCACAAGCGCATCACCAACAGCGAAGGCGCGGGCGTGTCGGCGCAGCAAAGCCATTTTTTCAGTGCGCACACGCACGGCTTTCGCGGTGGCTATGCCAGCTCGCGCCACAGCCTGTCGGTGGCACCCATTGCCAGCTTGCCGGGCAAAAACGCCGAGATGCAGCGCGATGCGTGGTACAGCTCTATGCGCAATGCCGCCGATTTGGCCGCGCCCGCCGCTGTCGGGCGCTACGCCGCGCAGCGCGCCCTGAGCCGCCTGCAAGCGCGCAAGATACCGACCACCGAATGTCCCGTGCTGTGTGAGTCGCCGCTGGCCGCTGGCCTGCTGGGGATGCTGACGCAAGCGCTCAGTGGCGGCGCGCTGTACCGCAAAAGCACGTTTTTGCTCGACTCGCTGGGCAAAATCGTGCTGCCCAAGCACATTGATGTGCTCGAAGACCCGTTCACACTGCGCGGCAAGGGCAGCTCGCCGTTTGACAGCGAAGGCGTGCGCGTGCAGGCGCGCAAAGTAGTCGATGCCGGGCGTATCGAGGGCTATTTTTTGTCCAGCTATTCGGCGCGCAAGCTGGGGATGCAAACCACCGGCAACGCCGGCGGCTCGCACAATTTGGTGATGACGTCGCGGCGCACCAAGCCGGGCGATGACCTCGATGCCATGCTGAAAAAGCTTGGCACTGGCTTGTTTGTCGTTGAGCTGATGGGCCAAGGCGTCAATTACGTCACCGGCGACTATTCGCGCGGTGCCAGCGGCTTTTGGGTGGAAAACGGCACCATTGCCTTTCCGGTCGATGAGATCACCATTGCAGGCAACCTCAAAACCATGCTCAAGGGCATTGAGGCGGTGGGTGCTGATGCCTACAACTACGGCGCTAAAACCGTCGGCTCGATTCTCATCAACCGGATGAAGGTAGCGGGCAGCTAAATACGCTTACATCGAGTTAAACCGAGAACACTTTGACGGCATCCATCAGGCGGTGCGTTTGTTCGCCCATGCTGGTGACGGCGGCGTTGCTTTGCTCGACCATGGCGGCATTTTGTTGCGTCATTTGATCGAGCTGTGCCACAGCCTGGCCCACTTGTGAAATGCCGATGGTTTGCTCTTTCGAGGCGGCGGTGATTTCTGCGATCAGATCGCTCACGCGCTGCACTTGGGTGACAACTTCGGACATGGTGTGACCGGCGTCAGCGACTTGGCGTGTGCCGCTTTCGACTTTGCTCACTGAGTCGTCGATCAGGTGTTTGATTTCTTTGGCCGCATTGGCCGAGCGCCCGGCCAGGCTGCGCACTTCGCTGGCCACCACGGCAAAGCCGCGCCCCTGCTCGCCAGCGCGGGCAGCCTCTACGGCGGCATTGAGTGCCAAGATGTTGGTCTGGAAAGCAATGCTGTCAATGACACCGATGATGTCGGCAATTTTGCGGCTGGAGTCAGAGATCAGCGCCATGGTGGACACCACATTGGTCATGGCATCGCCGCCTTTGCTGGCCACTTGCGTTGCGCTGTGCGCCAATTGGCTGGCCTGTTGTGCCGAATCAAAATTTTGGCGCACGGTGGCCGTCTGCTGTTCCATGGCGGCAGCGGTTTGCTCTAGGCTGGCGGCGGTTTGCTCGGTGCGACCGGACAGATCGCTGTTGGCAGCCGCTATCTCTTGGCTTGTCACTTGCATACCGCTGACTTGGGTGTGGACATCGGCCACCACCGACTGCAGGTTCAGCCCGGCTTGGTTGATAGCGCGTGCAATCAGGCCTACTTCGTCGCAGCGGTTCAGACTGGGGTGATGGCTTGCTTCACCGCTGGCCACCTGTTGTGCCGCGCCCAAAATATCTTTGAGCGGGGTGGTGACTTGGGCTTCGATAAAAAGGTCGCACAGCAGCAGGCTGATGGCTGTCAGGGCTGCCATGCTGGCCAGTGCAGCCCCTTCGAGACCAGAAAAGGCCAGCCCTGTGCCAAGTGCGGCAGCCATTGCCAGCAGCGGCAGGCGCACGCGCCACGCTGTGGGCAACAGCTGCAAGGTGCTGCGCCAGCGCATCAGGCCGGTGCGCACAATCAGGCCACGGTGAAAGGCCCGCCCGCCAGCGCGTCCCTCTTTAAAGAGATGGTAGAGCGCCTCGGCGACCGTAATTTCGGCGCGTGATGGCTTGGTGCGTGCCGAGAGATAACCTGTCACCTGCCCGTTGCGCAGCATGGGCGCGGCGTTGGCCCGCACCCAGTAATGGTCACCATTGGCCCGCCGGTTTTTGATCAGCGCAGTCCAAGATTGCCCCTCTTTGAGGCTGCGCCACATATCGGCAAAAGCCTCGGTGGGCATATCTGGGTGGCGCACCATGTTGTGCGGCTGGCCCAAAAGTTCGTCAATGGAGTAGCCGCTGGTGCGCACAAAGGCGGTGTTGGCATAGCCGATATGGCTGGAAGTATCGGTGGTAGACAGCAAGATCTCTGTGCTGGGAAACTCGTACTCACGCTGGGAAACGGGGAGATTGGTTCTCATGGGGGGTGCCTTAATTCAGTGAGGTACGAATGTTTGAGAGCTGGATTTGACACAAGCAAGAAAGAGATCAGTTACAAAAGTTGTTAACCCGCCAGCGCGGCCTTTACCGCAGCCGATACCTGGCCCATGTCGGCCTTGCCCGCCAAGCGGGTTTTGACCACGCCCATCACTTTGCCCATGTCGCCGGGACCGGCAGCGCGGCCCAGTTCAGCGCCCAATTCGGCCACGATGGCTTGGACTGCGGCGGTGGTTTCTTCTGCCGTCATGCGCTGGGGCAAGTAGCCTTGCAGCACGAGCATTTCGGCCTTTTCTTTGTCGGCCAAATCTTGGCGGTTGCCGCTCTCAAAGGCGGCAATCGAGTCTTTGCGCTGTTTGACCAGCTTATCGATGATGGCGACGATGGCCACATCGTCCAGCACTACCCGCTCGTCAACTTCTTTTTGCTTCATGGCCGCCAGCAGGGTGCGCACAGTCAGCAGACGCTCGCTGTCTTTGGCGCGCATGGCGGTTTTCATATCTTCGGTAATCTGGTCTTTAAGCGACATGGCCGTAGGCTCCT
>CAIRYF010000346.1 GCA_903882725.1 uncultured Simplicispira sp. | reverse complement strand
TGCACCCGTGCCCAGAACTCATCCGTCACTTCCCATGAGTTGGCATGGGCTTTGGCCATCTTTCACTCCTGTGTGATTTCAGATCAAGACTGAGAAATATATCAATTTACGGATAAATCCTAAGTGGAAAAAAGAGGCATCCCAATGAAAAAAGCGCCCAACACCGAAAAAACAGTATTGAGCGCAGCCGAGCAAGGCAAGCGCGATTTTACCGGCACTGAGCTGCTGGGGGTTGTCCGGTTTCAAGCCGATAAACCCATGCCCACCCCCTACGCTGGCGAGTGCGTCTTGAGCCAGTCTTTCAGCACCGCGTCAATGCGGGTTTGCCAGCCTGCACCTGTGGCTTTGAAGGCGTTCATCACTTCGGGCGACAGCCGAATGGTGGTGGATACCTTGGTGGGGGTCTTCTGTGGCCCGCGTTCGCCGGGCTTGCGCTGGCGCTTGGCCAGCTTGGTATGGATGGCGGTATCAAAGAAAGCCGAAGCCGGTTTGGCACTGGCAAAGTCTGCATCTGTCCATTCGGGCGAATCGGTATCTGTGGCAACGGCTGCATTGATAGCGGCATCCTCTTGCGCATCAGGCAGTGCAATCAAGCGCCCGGACTTGGTTTTAATGAACTGCTGCTGCATACCGTTTTACCTCTCTGGAGTTGGCTTTGCGCAAACTGATGATGCGCACTGCCGTTTCACGCAACGCGAAAACCATCACATACAGCCGGTTGCCAATCAGGCCCATGGCCTCAAATCGGGTTTCACCGTACTGGTGGCGGTGGTCTGCTTTGATGATGGCCGTATCCCATTCAAACCCTTCTGCCTCGTGGAACCAGACCCGATGCTTGGCTACGTTGGCCGCGAGCTTCTGGGGGTCGTGGGTGTAGCGCATCGCATTGATTGTAGTGACAAAAAGCTAGAAGGACGTGGGCTGCCCACCTTCCCCGCTGGCGCTGGCCGTGGCACAATTCCCACCAAGCCGAAAGGCCCGGTGCGTTCAAACACCTTTTCCGAAGCGGTAGCAATCCCCACCGACAAGCGGGATTTTGTTTCGTCCAAATTCTTGGGACTGGTGCAACTGCACTGGCCCCGCATGGTTACGGGCGGGATGGGCCTACCCGCAAGGATGGCCGCACGGCTTCGGACGTGATTGAAACATCCCGCCCACCCGACGCGCGTTCAAACGCTGACGGTGGCCCTTGTTACTCCCGAAGGAGCCAAGACCATGACCGCTACCACGCCCACCACGGGCACCGCCCACGCCCTCAACTTTGAGGCCGTCAACACCACCACCAACGAAGCCCAAGCCTTCGCCCTACTGCAAGCCACCAGCGACGCCACGATGGCCAAGCTGTACCTGAGCCGGGGCAACATCCCCGCAGCGCGCCGCAAGGCCGTTCAACTGCTGAAGGCTCTGCAAGTGATGGAGGTGGCAGCATGAGCACCACCTTCAACAGCATCCCGCACGCCAACGCCTTCGACGTGCTGCGCAACAGCCACGGCGTCATCCTGAGCGAGTATGAAACCGCCCGCATTGCTACCGCGCTGCAAGGCGTGGGCACCATCCTTGCGCTGCTACAGCAACAGGCGTTAGATGTTGGCCAAGACCCCGGCGAAGGCTTGAGCTTCGATGAAAACGTGACCTTGGGCCTGCTGGCGGCAGCGGCGACTTGTACCGAGTACGCCGAGGGCATTGTGGACAGTGGTGGCCTGATGGGTGTGCGCGCCGCATTCGGCACCAAAGCCTATGCCCGCTTGATTGAGAGCTGCAACGCTATCGAGCAAGCCAAGCGCAAAGAGGAGGGTTCGGTATGACCTTCGACCGACCCAGCACCGGCTACAAGTTACAGCCAAATCAGGCTCTAGCC
>CAIRYF010000345.1 GCA_903882725.1 uncultured Simplicispira sp. | reverse complement strand
TCACCGCCAGCAGTTCACTGAACTGCTCATCGGCGACATCGCTGCTTAAAGAAGGAGCTCAGTCATGGCACAGAAAAAAGGCGGCGGCTCTACGCGAAACGGGCGCGATTCCAAGCCCAAAATGCTCGGTGTGAAGGCTTTCGGTGGTGAACTGATCAGCGCCGGCTCCATCATCGTGCGCCAGCGCGGCACCAAGTTCCATCCCGGCGCAAACGTCGGTTTGGGCAAGGACCACACGCTGTTTGCATTGGTTGACGGCCACGTGTCGTTCTCCCACAAAGGTGCATTGTCTAAGCACATGGTCAATGTGACTGCTGCAGCTTGAGGCTTTAGCCTTCATCTGCACTTTGTCTGCACCTGAAGCCCCGCTTAGTCGGGGCTTTGTGCTTTTTGGCTGGCAGCGCTTGGGGCGCAAGCCGCTGTGTTGTAAATGGGGATACCTGATGAAATTCGTTGACGAAGCCTACATAGACATTGCTGCAGGTGATGGCGGCAATGGTTGCGTGTCGTTCCGGCACGAAAAATACAAAGAGTTCGGTGGCCCCAACGGCGGCGATGGTGGCCGTGGCGGCCATGTGTTTGCAGTGGCCGACCCGAATTTGAATACGCTGGTCGACTACCGCTATTCGCGCCGCCACGACGCCAAGCGCGGCGAGCACGGCATGGGCTCGGATATGTTTGGCGCCGCTGGCAGCGACATCACGCTGAAAATGCCGGTGGGCACCATCATTACCGACGTCGAAACCGGCGAGGTGTTGTACGAGTTGTTAGAGCCCGGCGAGGTTATCACCATTGCCAAAGGCGGCGATGGCGGCTTTGGCAATTTGCGTTTCAAAAGCGCTATCAACCGCGCGCCGCGCCAAAAAACGCCGGGTTGGCCAGGCGACAAAAAAAACCTCAAACTCGAATTGAAGGTGCTGGCCGATGTCGGCCTGCTGGGTATGCCCAATGCAGGCAAATCCACCTTTATTGCTGCCGTCTCTAATGCACGGCCCAAAATTGCCGACTACCCGTTCACCACCCTGCACCCCACTTTGGGCGTGGTGCGAGTGGCACCCGAGCAAAGCTTTGTGATTGCCGATATTCCCGGCTTGATTGAAGGCGCATCTGAGGGTGCGGGTCTTGGTCACCAATTTTTGCGCCACTTGCAGCGCACCCGTTTGCTGCTGCACGTGATCGACATGGCACCGTTTGACGACAGCATCGATCCGGTGGCGCAGGCCAAGGCCATTGTCGGCGAGCTGAAAAAATACGACAAAGCGCTGCACGACAAGCCACGCTGGTTGGTGCTGAACAAGCTGGACATGGTGCCGCTGGACGAGCGCGCCGAGCGGGTGGCAGATTTTGTCAAGCGCTTCAAGTGGAAAGGGCCGGTGTTTCAAATCTCGGCTCTGACGCGCGAAGGCTGCGAGTCGCTGATCCATGCCATTTACGGCCACGTCAAACGCCAGCAAGTGGCCGAGCAAGCGCCGGTGGCAGAAGTCGATCCGCGTTTTGCCAGTGGCGACAATAATGGCAATGATGGTGAAATGCCCCTGTAAATGCTATATTTATAATAGCTAGTACCGCACGTACTTAAAGGGTTACAGCCCAAAATGACTCAAAAAAACAATTCTGATGTGCTGCGCAATGCGCGCCGTATTGTGGTGAAAGTGGGATCCAGCCTGGTCACTAACGAAGGCCGTGGTTTGGACGAAGCCGCAATTGGTGAATGGTGTCGGCAACTGGCCGCCTTGGTGCGCGCGCAAGGGGCGCAGCACCGCGAAGTCATCATGGTCTCCAGTGGCGCGGTGGCTGAAGGCATGAAGCGCTTGGGCTGGAGCACGCGCCCACGCCAAATTCACGAGCTGCAAGCAGCGGCTGCCGTCGGGCAAATGGGCTTGGCGCAGATGTACGAGACCAAGCTGCGCGAGCAAAACATGGGCAGCGCCCAAGTGCTGCTGACGCACGCCGACTTGGCCGACCGCGAGCGCTACCTGAACGCGCGCAGCACGCTGCTGACGCTGCTGGGTTTGGGGGTGGTGCCAGTTATTAACGAAAACGACACCG
>CAIRYF010000344.1 GCA_903882725.1 uncultured Simplicispira sp. | reverse complement strand
CTTGCGCGAAGAATGGCTGCTGCTGCACAAGTTTGTGCCGCTGTACTTGCCATCCTACAGCCCTGAACTCAACCCCATCGAGATCATCTGGAAGCAGGCCAAGTATCACTGGCGCTCATGCAAGACCTGGGCCAAGGACAAACTCTTAACCGAGGTGAAGGATCTGCTGGATGGCAATGGAAGAAAAATCCACGTTAGTTTTAAGTGATTACTTACTTTGATTACTTTGATTACTTTGAGTAATTAAAACGACAAAGGCCATCACCCTATGTAAGACAAATGCCCGCAAAAAAGACAGCCGCACGCCTCAAACGCCACCGCGCGAATCGGCAAGGCGGGTGCCCCCTGCGTGCGAAGATCAACCATCCCACCACTTTTGCACCCATCTCCATCCATGCTCATCAACTGCGCTGTCTACGAAAACGGCCACAAGCACGCCGACATCCATACCGATGACATCAACTTGTGGCTACAGCGTCCTGGCTGCTTTGTCTGGGTGGCATTGCACGACCCCGCTGCCGACGAATTGGCGCAAATGCAAGAAGAGTTTGGCCTGCACGAGCTGGCTGTCGAAGACGCCCGCAAGGGCCACCAGCGGCCCAAAATGGAGGAATACGGCAGCATGGTGTTTGTCATCATGCATTTGCTCGATCCGAGCGCGCAGGCCGATAACGATGCGCCTCTGGGCGAGCTGGCGGTGTTTGTTGGGCACAACTTTGTGTTGTCGGTACGCCGCCGCTGTCAATACAATTTTCGGGATGTGCGCCAGCGCTGCGAGCGTGAACCCGAGCTATTTCAAAACGGCGCTGGCTTTGTGCTGTACGCGCTGATGGATGCAGTGGTCGATCGCTATTTTCCGCTGCTCGATCAATTCGAATCTGAGCTGGAAAACGTAGAAGAGCAAATTTTTAGTCCCGGCGCAGCGCGCGGCAACATCGAGCGGTTGTACGCCCTAAAGCGGCGCACTGGCGTACTGCGCCATGCCAACACCCCGCTACTGGACGTGCTAGGCAAGCTGCACGGCGGGCGTGTGCCGCCGGTGTGCGCAGGCGTGCAAGAGTATTTTCGGGACGTACACGACCATGTCACGCGCATCAGCGGCGCTACCGACGCCATGCGCGACATCATCGGCACGGCCATCCAAGTTAACTTGTCGATGGTGACGATTGAAGAGTCCGAAACCACCAAACAACTCGCCGCGTGGGCGGCGATTTTTGCCGCCTCCACCGCGCTGGCCGGTATCTGGGGCATGAACTTTGAAGGAATGCCCGAGCTGAAATGGACTTACGGTTACCCCATCGCCCTGTCAGTGATTTTTGCCACCGGACTGGTGTTGTATTGGCGCTTTCGCAAGGCGGGATGGCTGTAGCAAGCCATTTCAAGCCAAATCGGCCTCCAGCCCTTTATCAGCCTGCGCTTATAGCTATTATTTAAGTAGCATCAGGCGTGGTTGGCGGCACTTCAGTCACGGCTTCAGCCGCCACTTCAGCTGCTGCGGCGGCCCGGGTGCGGGCGTTGTGCAGGCTGCGCAGCACGGCACGTGGATCCATGCCGTACATATCGGCAAACTCGTCCACGCTCTTTTTGCCGCTGGCTTCAAAGGTGCGCAAGAGCGCTTCTTCGCGGGCGATTTTTGCCGCCAGTTCGGCCAGCGCTTCATCTAACAAGGCGTTGGCAGCTTCATCGCGCGTGCGCACCCGCTCGGCATATTCCTCGCGCGACAGGCCGCTGGCTTCGATATTGGCAACGATGCGCGCGCGCAGCTTGGGCAGCAGGTCTTCGCTGCTGCGGCCTTGGCGGCGGCGGTGGACTTCTAGCAAGGCTTGGTGGACGTGCTCGGGTGCCATAGCTTCAACCGGCTGGCCTTGCAAGTCGTGGCGCTGCTGGCCAGCGGCGACGCACTGCAAATAGCGCGTGGAGCGGGTGTGGATGCCCAGCGCCAGTTTCAGCGCTTCGCGCTCGAACGCCTCAGGGTGCGCAGCCAGCAGGTCTTGAAAAATACCGCGCTTCAACGGCAAAAACACCGCGCCAAACAACTGCGGGTACAACTCGGCCAGCTTTTCCAGCGCGGGCGGCACGGGGCGCGGCGCGCGGCGCGGCTGCGCTGCACTGGTGCCATCTCCTGCCGTAGCGGCAACCGTAGCGGCAACGGCAGCGGTCGGTGCCGCAGAGCCGCCACCGGGTTTGCGCCCCCGGCCACGGCCACCCCGGCGCGAAGCGCCTGCGGGCCGGGGCGTACCAGCAGCGCTGGTGGCGAAAGCGTTCTCAGGCAGCGCGGGCGCGGCAGCGCCTTGTGGGGCAGCGGGCGCAGCAGTCTGGTCTGGAGTGGGCAGGTGGTCGGTCATGGTGTGGCGGAGAAGGGCAACAAAACCCTCAATCATGCCAGCCTTGGCGCACGGTTGGTATCAACTAGCGCGCCAGCGCCGCATCCAGCACCTGCACCCAATGGCGCACGGGCGTTTCGGTGCCGCTTTGCAGGTGGGTGATGCAGCCGATGTTGGCCGAGGTGATCACCGTCGGCTCCAGCGCGTCCAGGTGGCCCAGCTTGCGCTGGCGCAGTTGCTGCGACAGCTCGGGCTGCAACACCGAATAGGTGCCGGCCGAGCCGCAGCACAGGTGCGCTTCGCAGCCAGCCACGCGCACGTCAAAGCCCAGCGCTCGCAAATGCACCTCGACGCCGCCGCGCAGTTGCTGGCCGTGTTGCAGCGTGCAGGGCGGATGGAAGGCGACAACGCCCTTGGGCACGTCGGCCAGCTGGCCTTGCAGCAGTGGGGTGATGTCGGGCAGCAGCTCGCTCAGGTCGCGTGTCAGGGCGCTGATGCGGGCGGCTTTGGCTGCGTACTGCGCGTCGTGTTGTAAGTGATGGCCGTACTCTTTCACCGTCGCGCCGCAGCCCGAGGCGTTCATCACCAGCCATTCAACCGCGCCGCTGTCGATGTGCGGCCACCAAGCGTCGATGTTGGCGCGCATATGGGCCAGGCCGCCGTCTTGGTCGTTCAGGTGAAACTTGACTGCGCCGCAACAACCGGCCTCGGGCGCAATCACGGTTTGGATGCCGACGGCGTCCAGCACCCGCGCCGTGGCGCTGTTGATGCCCGGTGCCATGCTCGGCTGCACGCAGCCCGCCAACAACAGCACTTTGCGCGCGTGCTGGCGCGTCGGCCAGACGCCGGCGGGTTCAGGCGCTGGCACTTTGGCGCGCAAGCCCTCGGGCAGCAGGCCGCGCACGGCTTGGCCCACTTGCATCGCCGGGGCAAACAGCGGCGAAGTCAGCCCCTCTTTCAGCACCCAGCGCGTGACGCGCTCGGCCAGCGGGCGCGGCACTTGCGCATCGACCAGCTTGCGGCCAATGTCGATCAACTGACCGTATTGCACGCCGCTGGGGCAGGTGCTTTCGCAATTGCGACAGGTCAGGCAGCGGTCCAAGTGCAGCTGCGTGCTGCGTGTTGGCGTGTGGCCCTCTAGCACCTGCTTGATGAGGTAGATGCGGCCACGTGGGCTGTCAAGCTCGTCTCCCAGCAGTTGGTAGGTCGGGCAAGTGGCGGTGCAAAAACCGCAATGCACGCATTTGCGCAGGATGGCTTCGGCGGCCTGGCCGTCGGTAGTGCCCTGAAAAGCGGGAGCAAGCTGGGTTTGCATGGTGTAAGTAGCGGGCTAGCAAAGTGGCAAAGTAGCAAAGTGGCATCAAGCCAGCAAAAATATCAAGGATGGTTGGACGCCGCACCTTGGCGGCGCAAACGCCACAGCGTGCGCAGGCGCTCGACGTCGGTTGCCAGCGGCGGCAGCGACAGCGCCAAAATCAGCGCCGCCAGCGGCACCACCCAAATAAAGCCAATGTATTTGAAACCCGCTGCCCCCACCACGCCACCACTGGTAAACATCGCCAGCAAGCTGGCATACAAGCGCACGCGCACATGGTTGGCGCGCACCTGCGCGGCGGGCGGCGTGCCGCTGCGGTTCCAATACAGCATCTTGCCCATTTCGATGCCCAAATCGGTGATGACGCCGGTCATGTGCGTGGTGCGAATTTGCGCCGACGACAGCTTGGTGACCACCGCATTTTGCAAGCCCATGATGAAGGCCAATAGCAACACCGTCAGCGGTACGGTAAACACCGTGTGCCAGGTCAGGGTGATGGCACCCATCAGACCAAACAGCAGCATCAGCACGGCTTCGAGCAGCAGCGGCAACGCAAAACCGCTGCGCAACTGGTGGGCACGCGCCCAGTTGACCAAAATGGCCGTGGTGCCCGCACCCGACAAAAAAGCCCACAGCACACCCACGGCACTGAGCACCAGCGCCATATTGCCCAGCACCAAGTTGTCGGCCAGCAGCGACAAAAAGCCCGACATATGTGAGGTGTACATCTGCACCACCAAAAAGCCACCCGCATTGATGGCCCCAGCGTTAAAGGCCAGCAGCAGGCCCAAGGTGCGGTTGGTTGACGTCGTGCGGTGGCGTCCGGTCAGATGGCGCAGCAGCCGCATGAGGCGAGCAGGAACGAGAAACTAGGCGCGGGGCGCTGGGCGTTAAGCGCCGACAGCGCCAGCACGGGCAGGGTTAAAAATGCCGATGGGATCAAACGCTTGGCGCAGCCGCTGGTGAATCGCCCCCAGCGCCGCAGAATGTACGGCAAAACAGCCGCTAAGGTTTATGGGTTGTGCGCCACCAGCTATAAAAAGAGAAGCACTGCCACCCACCAGCAAAGCTTTTTCATACAAGGCAGCAGCATGGACGCGCGGCGCTTGCACCCAGCGCAGCGCGCCGTGCCACTCGACCAGCGGCGCCGCTACGCCGTCGGGCAGCGCCAGCACTGGCGCGGTGTCGGGCACCGACAGGCGCCACACATCCAGCACCGGCTCGCCAGAGGATGGATCCGCCGATGCAGCGGCCCGTGCAGTGGAAAACCACGCCGAACGCTGCTCGCGGCAGGCATTCCAGTGAGCGGCCATATCGGCGTTGTCCAAACGCTCGCCGCCCATGGTTTTGCACGCGGCTTGGACTGCTGCCACTGCGCCGCGCAAACGCACGTCCAGTTGGCCGACCGCAGCGCCAGTGGCCAAAGCACCGCTGGGCGTCCAGCAACTGGCGTTGAGCGGCAAGGGCTTGGCACCCCAAGCGTGCAAGCGGCCCAGCGCCTCGGCCTGATCGCAGGCAAAGCGCAAAGTGGCCTCGGCTGGGGCCAGCGGCAGCACCTTCAGGCTGACCTGGGTCAGCAGTCCCAAAGTGCCCCACGCGCCGACCATCAAGCGCGAGACGTCGTAGCCAGCAACGTTTTTCATCACCTGGCCACCAAAAGTTAAATGCTCGGCGCGGCCATTGATCAGCTGCACCCCGAGGACAAAATCGCGCACCGCACCAACACTGGCGCGCGCCGGGCCCGACAAGCCCGCCGCCACCATGCCGCCCACCGTGGCACCGGGGCCAAAGTGCGGCGGCTCAAACGCCAAACACTGCCCATGCTCGGCCAGCAGCGTTTCGACCTCGGCCAAGGGCGTACCGGCGCGGGCGGTGACCACCAGCTCGCTCGGCTCGTAGCTGACGATGCCGCTGTAGGCGCGCGTATCCAGTTCCTCGCCCTGCAACGGCACGCCGCCATGAAAATCCTTGCTCCCCCCGCCACGGATGCGCAGCGGCGCTTGGCGTGCAGCGGCATCGCGCACACGCTCCATCATTTGTTGCAGAACAGGTTCCATAGCAAACCATGCTACGCCTGCGCCCACGGCACAAGCTGGCAATGAAGCCGGGTGAGTGGGCTCTTTTCAGGCCTTCTTCAAAAACTCGGACTTGAGCAGCAAGCTGCCCAAATCAGTTTTGCAGTCCACGTTATGGCCATCAGCGCCATCGACCAAGCGAATGCTTTTGATTTTGGTGCCCTTCTTCAGCGTCGTCGACGAGCCTTTGACTTTGAGGTCTTTCACCAAAATCACCGCGTCGCCGTCTTGCAGCAAGTTGCCGTTGGCATCGCGTACCACGCCATCGCCGGCGGCTTCATCGCTGTCGGCGCTGGCCGCCTGCGGCCACTCGTGCGCGCAGTCGGGGCAGACGTAGTTGTCGGCGTCGGGGTAGGTGTTTTCAAGGCCGCATTGCGGGCAGGCGGGGACGGTGTGTGGCATAGGAATCCTTTCAAGGTTTTATTAAAAATGATAGCTGCTAACGCACGCATTTAAACAGATACAGCAACAAAACACAGTCAAAACCATTAAACACGTGCGCCCGCAGCTCACTTTTTTAATGGCTCTCAACCACCTTACACCGCCGCCCGCCGCACCAGCGTAAAGGGCGGCAAGCCCGCCAGCAGGCGCTGGCCGTAGCTGGTGCGCATCAGGCGCTTGTCGTAGCAGTAGATGTGGGCCTGGTCGTCTTCGGTGCGGATGGCGCGGCCAGCCCACTGCGCCAGGCGCATGGCGGTGGCCGGCACCACCAGTTCGCTGAACGGGTCGCGCCCGACGGCGCGCAACCATTCGGCGCGGGCCTCGCCCACCGGATCGTCGGGCGGGGCAAAGGGCAGCTTGGTGATGAACACCGACTCGCACAACCGCCCCGGCAAGTCCAGCCCTTCGCCAAACGATTGCATACCAAAAATAATCGACACCTGCCCGTCGGCAACACGCTCGCGGTGGCGCGCCAGCAGCTGCGTGCGCGGCAGTGCGGTTTGCACCAGCACGCAGGCGCGCAGGGCCGTCGGCAAGGCGTCCACCGCTTTGCGCAGTTGCTCGCGCGAAGTAAACAGCACCAGCGCGCCGTATTCCACCTGCGCCAAGTCGTTGAGCAGCGCTTCGACCATTTCAGCGGTAAAGGCGGCGGCATTTTTGGGATCGGCGTGGGTTTCAGCGGCAATCAAGGTGCCTTGGGCAGCGTAGTTGAACGGGCTGGCCACTTCCAGCGTGCTGGCAGCCTCGTCGCCGTGCAGGCCCGACTCGTGCATAAAAAAATCAAACTGCCCGCAGCTGGTCAACGTGGCCGAGGTCAGCACCGCGCCGCGCACGCTACTCCACAGATGACGGCGCAGCGTGGCACCGGGCAAGATCGGGCTGGCATGGGCCTTAATGGCAATGAAGTCACCGTCCATTTCCAGCGTGAACCACTTGGCAGGCGGCACATACGGCGTGGCGCTCTCTGCGTTTTCAGGTGCGTGCTGCAACAACAATTGCGCCGTAGCGTGAGCCTGCTCTAGCCGGGGTGCTAAAGCGCCAATCTGCGCATACAACTGCGACAAGCGCCGCGCTTCATCGGGCTTGTCGCGCATTTCGGTGCGCAACGCCTTAGAAATGGCGCGCAAACATTCCAAAAAGCCATCGGCATGGTGTGACAGCTGCACCAATGGCCCTAGAAGGGCATCAGGAAGCTCTCCACGCGGCAAACGCACACGTGTCGGCACCCACCCCTGCACACCTCCCCATCGCGGCGCTGGTTGGCGCAAATCAGCGCCATACACATCCATCACCAGCCGGGCCAAGTCTTGCAAATGCTGGCGCAGCTGGCTGGCATGGCGCGCAATGTCGGCAATCTCTGGCACTTGCACCAGCTGGCCAATGCGCAGGCTGCGGCTGGCCAAGCGGTCAATCCAGTTCAGGCGGCTTAAATCCATGCTGCAAGCAAACTGATCCAGCGCCGTGGCTGGCAGGTGGTGCGCTTCGTCCAGCACCAGCAGGCAATTGTCCAACTCGGGCAATAAGCGCGCGCCCATCGAGGACAGCAGCAAGTCGTGGTTGGCAACGATGACCTGCGCGCCGACCAACTCCTTGCGTTTGTCGTAGTAGGCGCATTGGGCAAACGCCGGGCAGTGCCTGCCGGTGCAAGTGGCACCATCGGCGGCCACAGGGATCCAAATTTCAGGCTCGGGCGGGGTATTGAGGCTATCGCGATCGCCATTCCAGGTGCCGGTGGTCAGCGTGTGCGCCATAGCGGCATAAAACTGCACACGCGCCTCGATTTCGTGCTGCGGGCGCGCGGCAGCAGCTTCTTCGGGGAACAAGTCGTTCTCGCCTTCGCCTTCGTCCTCGTCGCGCACCTCGCCGGTGCCTGCCAAACGCTCCAGCTTGAGCTTGCAAACGTAGCGCCCACGCCCCTTGGCCAGCGCAAATTTGAATGGCTGGGGCAACTGCGCCGCCAACGCAGGCAGGTCTTTGTTGACCAATTGCTCTTGCAACGCCACGGTGGCAGTTGAAATCAACACCCGTGTGTTGCGTGCCAAGGCCATCGCAATGGCCGGCGCGCAATAGGCCAGCGACTTGCCAACCCCCGTGCCAGCTTGGATGACGGCAATGGCACGCACCGGTGCCAGGCGGTCGTCATCGGACTTGCCCAGCTGCGCGCGGCTCAAAGTCTGCGCCACCTGCTCGGCCATGCGACGTTGGCCAGCACGACCACGAAAGCCACCAGTGGACTGCACCACCTGATCGAACGCTTGCAAGGCCGCTTGGGCCCATTCAGAAGAAGACATAGGGGCGAGAGTGTGGCACGGCGGCACGGAGTGCTTTAAACGCCCCATAAATGCCCAAAGTGGGGTTGCAGTTTTCTGTGG
>CAIRYF010000343.1 GCA_903882725.1 uncultured Simplicispira sp. | reverse complement strand
CGCAAAAAGCTGAAGGTCGAGGCCAAGTCTTGGCCCTTCATCATGCCGCCCTTGCCCATTTCCATTTCGCGGTACTTCACCGAAGTTTCGTCGATAAACAGGTCAAGAATGCCGGTATCGGTGAAGTCGATCAGGGCGGTAAGGAAGGTGGCGCTGGCGACTGGCTCGCGCCCGCGCGCGGCCAGCACGGCCAAGGCGTTGCTCAGAAGGGTGCCGCCGACACAAAAGCCCAAAGCATTGATTTGCTCGGCACCTGAGATTTGCTGCACCACGCTGATGGCTTCAATCTCGCCTTCTTCAACATAGTCGTCCCACGTGGTTTGCGCCATCGACATATCGGGATTGCGCCAGCTGATAACAAAGGTGCGCTGGCCTTGGCTGACGGCATAGCGCACCAGCGAATTTTCAGGCTGCAAATCGAGGATATAAAACTTGTTGATGCACGGCGGAATAAACAAAAACGGGCGCTCGTACACCTTGGCGGTGAGTGGCTTGTATTCGAGCAGCTGAAACAGCTCGTTTTCGAACACCACTGCGCCTTCGGTCGTCGCCACGTTGTGGCCCACTTCGAAGTGGCTCTCGTCGGTCATCGACACATGGCCTTGCTTGATGTCTTTGAGCAGGTTTTGCAAACCCTTGGCAATGCTCTCGCCCTTGGTTTCAATCGCTTTTTTCTGGGCTTCAGCATTGAAGGCCAGAAAATTACTTGGTGCCATGGCCGCAACCCATTGCTCCACACCGAAACGGATGCGGGCGCGGGTTTTGGTGTCGGCTTCGACGGCATCGGCCAAGCCCATCAGGGTGCGTGCGTTGAGCAAATAGCTTGCCGCCGAGAAGGCCGAGACCGGGTTAGTGGCCCAGCTATCGCCACTAAAGCGCTTGTCGCCATCCACTTTGGGTGGGCCCTGCATCCCTTGCATCCACAATTCGCGCGCTTGCTCCATGTATTGCTGCTGCAAGGCTTGAATTTTGTCAGGCGCAAATTTCACTTGCGGCTTGGCCACCTCGGACGAAGCGCCAATTCCCTGGAATGATTCCAGCGCCCGTGACCAGCTGTCGCCAAAAATTTGATGGAATTGCTGGGCGTTTTCGGCCCAGCCAGAATCAGAACTCATGCTGCCTCCTGAGATAACGGAAAATCAGCCCGGTGTTGATTTTTGCCCCGGGCATTGCTAGTTACAACAGATGGTAACGCCTTACCCCCTTCTGATTCCCTTACTTGGACATTTTGCGATGTATTTGGTTGTTATCGCTTGGCTTTACGTCGTTCTTATTGCTGCCGTGGTCGAGGCCACCAGCAGTATCGGTACGGTGCTGGGTGCTGTGATTACTTTTGTGTTGTACGGGCTGCTTCCCCTGTCTATCGTGATGTACATCTTGGGCACACCGGGACGCAAACGCGCCTTGCACGCACAAGCCATGGCCGAGCGCGCAGCCTTGGCTGGCGCGCAGCCACCAGATTCATCCGCTGCGCCAGATGCAGACGGCAAAGCGTCCGCTGCCGTCCAAAGCGGCGCTGTCGCGGCGGTGCGAAAAGAAGCGTGACGGGTTGCTGGCCGTACACCAGCCAGCGCTGCTGTCATTGCCATAGATGTGCGTGATGCCCAATGCGTGCAAGCGCTGGCGGGCCAGCCCGGCCAAATCGGCCAGATATTTACCCGCCCCGTGCGGCACAAAATGCACCGCCGCTGCGCTGTCGTGAGCGCAAAAAGCCGCGCGCACCTCGGCACCGACTTCAAAAGCCTGCGGGCCAATGCACGGGCCCAGCCAGACCAAAGTGTCTGCTGCTGCACTGGGCGCAGCGCCGTCAATAAACGCTTCTTTTTTGATAGCTGCTAGCGCTTGCTGCGCTTGGGCTAGAGCCTCAAAATGCTTAAAAACAGCCTCTAGCACACCTTTGCCATCTTTGCCGGCCAAACCGCGCCAGCCAGCATGGGCCGCCGCCACCACGCTGCCTTGGCGGTTGGTCAGCAAAACCGGCAGGCAGTCGGCCACCATGATGGTGCAGGCCGTGCGTGCGGCGCTGGTGGCGCAGGCGTCAAAGCAAAAATTGGCAGAAAAATTGCTGGATAAAGCACCGTGCCCTTCTTGCCCTTCTTGCAACTCCAGCACCTGCGTGCCATGCACTTGTT
>CAIRYF010000342.1 GCA_903882725.1 uncultured Simplicispira sp. | reverse complement strand
GCCAGTGCGCTTGGTGGTGCCATGGAAGTACGGTTTCAAAAGCGCCAAGAGCATCGTCAAAATCCGCTTTACCGACACCGAGCCGGGCACAGCGTGGAACAAAGCAGCACGCAACGAATATGGCTTTTATTCCAACGTCAACCCCGATGTCGATCACCCGCGCTGGAGCCAAGCCACCGAGCGGCGCATTGGCGAAGCGGGCGGCCTGTTCGCTAAAAAACGCAAAACGCTGCTATTTAACGGCTACGAGGCCCAAGTCGGCCAGTTGTATGCTGGTATGGACTTGAAAAAATTTTTCTGATCGGCCATGGCTTTGAACCAAGCGCTGCTGCACCGCGCCGCTAAACCGGTGCTGTTCGCGCTGGCGCTGCTGCCGTTGGCGTGGCTGTTCTACGCCGCTGCAGCCGACCAGTTGGGTGCCAACCCGGCCGAGGCGCTGATCCGCTCTTTGGGCGATTGGACGCTGCGCTTTTTGTGCCTCGCGCTGGCGGTGACGCCGCTGCGCGTGCTGACGCACACACCGGCCTTGGCGCGTTTTCGCCGCATGGTCGGGCTGTGGGTGTTTTTTTATGCGGTGCTGCACTTGCTGGCTTACGCCGTGTTTGACATGGAGTTGGATGTTGGCGAGATGCTGCTGGACGTGGTCAAGCGGCCCTTTATCTTGGTGGGTACTTTGGCGCTGGCGCTGTTGGCGCTGCTGGCCGCTACGTCGTTTAACGGGGCCATTGGCTGGCTGGGTGCCAAGCGCTGGCGGGCTTTGCACCGTGCGGTCTACGCCGTTGCCGCGCTGTCGGTGCTGCATTTCTTTTGGATGCGCGCTGGCAAAAACGACTTTGCTGAAGTGGCGCTGTACGCCGCCGTCTTGGTGTTGTTGCTGGGCTGGCGTGTGCAGCAAGCTTGGCAAGCGCGGCAAAAGCGCCAGCGTGTAGGCCACGCCAGCGCTTAAAATACTATCTTTTTGATAGCTGTAACCGCTTGCTGCATAAGGGCTAAAGGCTGATTTGACTATAAATCAAGTCATATCGGCCTATTTCAGCCGATTCAGCGCCTTTTGTGCGGTTTTTATGCGGTTTTGCTGCGCAGTTTTTCGCCCCGGAAGGTATCGGCAGCGGTTTCACGCTGGCGGATCAGGTCGGCCTGCGCGCCGCTGACCATCACTTCTGCGGCCCGGCCGCGCGTGTTGTAGTTGCTGGCCATGGACATACAGTAGGCACCCGTGGACAGCACCGCCAGCCGGTCGCCCGCTTGCACCGCCAGACTGCGGTCGCGGCCAATCCAGTCACCGCTTTCGCAGATGGGGCCGACCACGTCATAGGTGTGGGTGGGTCGATCGGCGCGCACCTGTAACGGCGTGATCGCATGAAAAGCTTGGTACATGGCGGGGCGCGGCAGGTCGTTCATGGCAGCGTTAACGATGCAGAAATTTTTGGTCTCCCCGGGCTTGAGGTATAGCACCTGCGTTACGCACAGCCCGGCGTTGCCCACCAGCGAGCGACCCGGCTCGATGATGAATTGGCGATCACCAAAGCCACGCGCATCAATTTTGGCCAGCAACTGCGCCCACAACGCGTCCGCCGCCGGTGGCGTGTCGCCGTTGTAGTCGATGCCCAAGCCACCGCCAAAGTCGATGTGGTGGATGGGAATGCCCGCCGCTTCGATCTCTTCAATCAGGTCAAGCAGGCGATCGGTGGCGTCCAGGTAGGGCGTGGCTTCGGTGATTTGTGAGCCGATATGGAAATCAATACCCACTACCTGCAGGCCCGGCAAACTCGCGGCGCGTTGGTACACGGCCAGCGTGCGTTCGTGGGCAATGCCAAACTTGTTGCCCTTGAGTCCGGTCGAGATGTACGGGTGGGTTTTGGGATCGACATTGGGGTTGATACGAATGCTGACCGGGGCGATGTGGCCTGCGGCAGTGGCCACGGCACTGAGATCCTCCAATTCAGCTTCGCTTTCGACGTTGAAGCACAAAATGCCCGCTTGCAGCGCCTGCAGCATCTCAGCGCGGGTTTTGCCAACGCCCGAAAAAATCACCTTGCTGGCGTCGCCACCAGCGGCCAGCACACGTTCGAGTTCGCCGCCGGAGACGATGTCAAAACCACAGCCTTGCTCGGCAAAAAATTGCAGTACGGCCAGAGAAGAATTGGCCTTCATGGCATAGCAAATGTGCAGCTTGCGCCCGGCAAAACCGCGCTGGTAGGCGGCCAAGGCGTCTTGCATAGAGGCTTGTGAATAGACAAACAGCGGTGTGCCATAGGTATCTGCCAGCGTGTCCACGCGCACGCCTTCAATGCACAGCGCGCCCTCTTGGTAGGCAATGTGGGGGTGGCCGGGGAGTGTGGCTGGGGTGGTGGTCATGGTGTGGCGCGGGGAGCGGTAGAGGCGGAAGGGGCCGGGGAGGAGGACTCGGTTTGGAGTGCGGCGGGCGTCAGTGTTTGCGTCAGCGTAGCTGGCTGGCTGGCGGCGACGTCAGTGGGCAAAAAAAGCGGCCCGCGCTGGCCACAAGCGCACAGCACTGCCACGCTGGCACCAAGGGCACTGTGTCTGGCTAGAATTTGAAGAGCTTTCAACATATATAAATTGTAATAATGACCGACCTTGAATTTATGGATCGCGCCGAGCAGTTACTGCTGGCTGTCGAACAGTGTTGCGACCGCATTAACGACACCACCGATGCCGATGTCGACAGCCAACGCTCGGGCGGCATGATTACGCTGACCTTTCCCAACCGCACGCAAATCATCATCAACCAGCAAAAACCGCTGCACGAAATATGGATGGCCGCCAAATCGGGCGGTTACCACTATCGCTTTGACGGCAGTCAGTGGCTGGACACCAAAGGCGCAGGTGAGTTTTTTGCCCACCTGGGCCGCGATGCCTCGGCCCAATCGGGCCTGGCGCTGCATTTTTGCGCCTGAGCCCCATTGGCGTAATGGCCTGTGGATTCAGGCGTTTTATCAAGGCGTTTTATCAGTGACGAAACAGATCGAGAATGCGTCGGCGTTCTTCTGGCACTGGGCCTTCTTGTGCAGTTGTTGCCGCCGCCCCTGCCGCAGGTTCAGTGCGGCTTTCCATGCCCAGACTGGACACGCCACCACCACCGCCACGGCTGTATTCCTCATAGAACCACTCGCCGCCGACATTGACCACGCCGGTGGGCACGGTCGGTTCCATCACCGCAACGCCTTTGAGTGCGCGCTCCATAAAGCTGATCCACACCGGCAAGCTCAAACCGCCGCCGGTTTCGCGGCTGCCTAGATTGCGCGGCGTGTCGTAGCCGATCCAAGTGACTGCGGTAATGGTTGGCTGAAAACCGGCAAACCAAGCATCGACTGAGTCGTTGGTTGTTCCCGTTTTGCCATATAGGTCAGGGCGTTTGAGTGTGGCCTGTGCGCGCGCTGCGGTGCCCGAGCGCGTTACTTCCTGCAACAAACTGTCCATCACGAAGGCATTGCGTGCATCAATGGCACGTTGCTGCTCGGTCAGCACGGGCGGTTCGGTTTCAGACAGTACGCGCCCTTTGTGGTCAGTGACGCGGGTGATCAGCCACGGGTTGATGCGGTAACCACCATTGGCAAACACCGAATATCCCGCTGCCAGTTGCATTGGTGTGACCGAGCCTGCGCCCAAGGCCATGGTCAGGTAGGGCGGGTGCTTTTCGGCATCAAAACCAAAGCGCGACACCCATTCCTGCACATTTTTTGGCCCAACCGCCTGCAAGATACGGATGGAAATCATATTTTTTGAGCGCGCCAGACCGGTGCGCATCGTCATTGGGCCATCGTACTTACCGTCGTAATTTTTGGGCTCCCAAGGCTGACCGCCGGTGACGCCAGCGCTGAAAAACAGCGGCGCATCGTTGATTATCGTGGCTGGTGTGAAGCCTTTCTCTAGCGATGCCGAGTAGATAAAAGGCTTGAAACTTGAGCCCGGTTGGCGCCAAGCTTGGGTGACGTGGTTGAACTTGTTTTTATCAAAGTCAAAACCGCCCACCAAGGCTTTGATGGCACCGCTGCGTGGGTCAATCGCCACCAGTGCGCCCTCAACTTCGGGCAGCTGCGTGATCTCCCACGTGTTTTTAACGGTTTTTGAGACCCGAATAATGGCGCCACGGCGCAGTTTGATGTTGGGCGGTGCCTTGTCGCTCAGTCCTGATTGGGCCGGTTTAAGGCCTTCACCGGTAATTTCAACGCTGTCGCCGTTTTGCCGTACAGCAGTAATTTTGCGTGGAGTTGCTTCTAGCACGATGGCAGACATCACGTCGCCGTTGTCGGGATGATCGGCCAGGGCGTCGTCAATGGCTTCCTCTAGCTCAGACCCAGAGGCTGGTAGCGTGACAAATTTCTCTGGCCCACGGTAATGCTGGCGTCGCTCGTAGTCCATGATGCCCCGGCGCAGTGCTTTGTAGGCGGTGTCTTGTTCGGCAGCGTTCAGCGTGGTGTAGACGTTCAGGCCGCGCGTATAGGCTTCGCTGCCGTACTGCGCAAAAATCAGTTGGCGTGCCATTTCTGCGACATATTCGGCGTGTACTTGGGTGTTGTTGCTGCCACTGCGAATTTTGAGCACTTCGGCCCGCGCCTCCAGCGCCTGCTCGGGCGTAATAAATTGGTTGGCCTCCATCCGGTCAATGATGTGCAGCTGGCGCACCCG
>CAIRYF010000341.1 GCA_903882725.1 uncultured Simplicispira sp. | reverse complement strand
GGCTATCATGGTGTGTTACCGATTTTTTGGTTGAAACAAAGCGAACCACGCCTGCCACTGCGGATACAGCAACCCAAGAGGCAAAGGCGCTAAAAATCCATCACCAGCGACACATGGGCGCTGCGGCCGGGCTGGGTGTAGGCGTCATTCACGTTGGACGAAGCCGCCAAGCCTTGCACATCAGGCCACAGCCAGTATTTGCGGTCGGTCAAGTTGTGTACGGCAAAGTTCAGGCGAATATCTTTGCGCACGCGCCATTGCATCGACACATCCAACGTCGTCGACGATGGAATGGTGAACTGTGTGTTGGGTGCTTTGACTGCGGAGGCGTTGTCGATATCAGCCGCTCGCTTGGCCCAATGGTGGCGCGCGTCCACGCGCAGCGACCACAGAGCGGTGTCGTATTGCATCCCCAGCGCCAATTGCGCCGGTTCAATCGAATTGAGCGGTTGGCCGTTTTCGCGGTTGCTGCCGCGCGTTTTGCCGTAACTGAACGGCGTGCTCAGGCGGCCCCCGACGACGCGGCCCCAGTCGTACACGCCTTTAACTTCAAAGCCACTGATGCGCGCGCGGTCGGTGTTGACGGTCTGGAAGATGCGCGGGTCAGCTGCCGTGCCGGTGCCGCTGATCAGCACCGTATCCATGATCAGGTTACTGTAGTGACTGGCAAAGATGGCGGCGTCCAACTTCAGGTTGGGCAAACGCCCGCGCACACCCAGCTCAACGCCTCGGCTTTTTTCGGGTTTCAAATCGGGGTTGGGGATGATAACGACTTGCTCGGCCATGTTTTCAAAGTAGCCATTGACTTGACCTGCATCCGGGGCGCGAAAGCCCGAGGCGTACTGGCCAAACACGCTCCATTGCGGCGTGGCGCGGTACAGCACGCCAATTTTGGGCGACAGCGCCGAGCCTGACAGCGATTTGCCCGGCTGGCGTGCTGGTGGGTAAAAGCCGTCTTGGCTGGTCACGTCCAGCGCAAAGTGGTCATAGCGCAGGCCCGGGGTGATCGTCCAGTCACCAAATACGGTTTCGCTTTGCACATACAGCGCGTTGGTGGTTTCGCGCGTGTCGGGAAAGCGCTTAAGTGGGAACACTTCGGGCGGCAGCGGGCCAATGCCGGTGTAGAGGTTGCTGATGCCACTGCGAACATAGTCAAAACCATAGGTGATTTTGTGTGCCCACGCGCCGCTGCGCAGGGTTTTGTCGGCTTGAATGCCAGCTTGCCAAGTCTTTTCGGCATACGAGTTGTCGCGCACGCGCAGCGGCAGGGTATTGCGCACGGTGGTGCCGAGTTGGCGTGAGTCGGCTTGCTGCGCGGCAATCACGGTTTGCACATTGTCGGCCCACGTGGTGCTCAAAGCAAAGCGCGCATCCCAAGTCAGGCGGTCGCGCTGGCTGCTGCGGGTTGAGTTTTCGTCGATCACGGCACCGGCAATTTGCGCCGGTGTACCGGTTAAAGGGCGGGCGGCGCGGCTGGAGAACAGTTGTACGTCAGACGATTTTTCGAGGTGCTCTAGCGTGATCACATGGCGTTGGCCGACGCCGGGGGTCAGCACCACTTTACCCAACACGGCGTTATCGCTGTCGCGCTGTGGATTGCT
>CAIRYF010000340.1 GCA_903882725.1 uncultured Simplicispira sp. | reverse complement strand
GTATGGTGGCCAACGTGCTCATGCTCTCGCCGACGCTGTATATGCTGCAAGTGTTTGACCGCGTCATGAGCAGCCAGAGCGAGCTGACGCTGCTGGCGATGTCATTGATCACGCTGTTTTTGTTTTTTGTGATGGCATTTGCCGAGTGGATGCGCTCCAAGGTGCTGGTGCGCGCCGGTATGCGCCTAGACAAGGTATTGAGCACTCGGGTGTTCAACGCCAGCTTTGAAGATCGCCTGAGCCAGTCGGGCAACAGCCCTGCACGCGCTTTTGGCGACCTGATCAATATCCGCCAATTTCTGACCGGCAATGGCATCTTGGCGTTCTTTGATACGCCTTGGGCACCGGTGTATTTGCTGGTGCTGTTTTTATTGCATCCCACGCTGGGCTTCTTGGCTATCTTTTTTGCGGTCATACAAGCGCTGTTGGTGTGGTTTGGTCACCGCCAAACCGTAGCGCCATCAGAAGCTGCATCTAAAGCCAGCAGCGAAGCCAGTGCCTACCTGCACAGCAAGTTGCGCAACGCCGAAGTCCTCGAATCCATGGGCATGGTTCACAACCTACACCCGCACTGGGCCGATCGCCACACCCAAGCGCTGGAGCTACAAGGCAAAGCGCAAGCACTGTCGCACCGCATCACCGCATGGAGCAAATTTATCCGCTACACCCAGCAATCGCTGGCGCTGGGCGCTGGCGCACTGTTGGTGATTGATGGACAACTGTCGCCCGGCGGCATGATTGCCGCCAACGTGCTGATGTCGCGCGCACTGGCACCCATCGATATGCTGGCCAGCACTTGGCGCGGCTTTATCAGTGCCCGAGCGGCCTTTGAGCGGCTTGAAGCCTTGCTGCGCGCACACCCCGAACGCGACCCAGCGCTGTCGCGTATGGCACCGACCGGCGCGCTGACACTGCGTAACGTGGTGGCCACCGCTGCCGGACGCGCCGAGCCGATTTTGAAAGGCATCAGCACCGCTGTCGCAGCAGGCACGGTCACGGTGGTGCTTGGCCCATCGGGTTCAGGCAAATCGACGCTGGCGCGCTGCATGGTCGGCATCTGGCCGACGATGGCTGGCGAAGTGCTGCTCGACGGTCTCCCAGTCAACGGCTGGGATCGCAACGAACTGGGCCCGTACTTGGGCTACCTGCCGCAAGACATCGAATTGCTAGAAGGCTCGATTGCCGAGAACATTGCCCGCTTTGGCGAGGTCGATTCCGAAAAAGTCATTGCCGCAGCCCGCAGCGCCGGTCTGCACGAAATGATTTTGCGTTTTCCCAAGGGCTATGACACGCCGATTGGCGAAGCGGGCAACTTGCTCTCAGGTGGTCAGCGCCAGCGCATTGGTTTGGCACGCGCGGTGTATGGCGACCCGGTGCTGGTGGTGCTAGATGAGCCCAATGCCAACTTGGATGACGTCGGCGAAGCCGCTTTGGTACGCACTGTGCTGCAACTCAAGGCGCGCGGCTGCACAGTGTTTCTTATCACCCACCGCCCGGGTATCGTCGGCGTGGCTGACCGGCTGCTGATTCTGCAAAACGGCCAAGTACAGGCCGATGGCCCGCGCGAGGCAGTGGTGGCGGCACTCCAGGCCGCACAGGCCAACGCCGCCCGCCAAGCCCAAGCCCAGACTCAGGCCCAAGCGCCATCGCCCACACCGCCGCCAGGCAGTGCGCTGCAGCCGACGTAACACAACAGCTACTTCTTGCCGCCTCTTCTCCTGCACCAGCTTCTTTTATTGATGCCTCTTTCTGTCGGGTCATGACATGGTCAAAAATTTGTTGAATTCCACATCCTCGGATACGTCATCGAACGCATCCTCTTTAGCAGCCAATGCTGCTCCCACCAAATCTGACGCCGGGCGCATCGGCCTGTGGGCGCTGGCAATTGCCTTTGGTGGCTTTCTGCTCTGGGCCGCGCTGGCTCCGCTGGACGAAGGCGTACCCGCGCAAGGCCTCGTCGCCATCGACACCAAGCGCAAAGCCGTGCAGCACCTAAGCGGCGGCATTGTCAAAGAAGTGCTGGTGCGTGAAGGCGACAAAGTGCAAGAAGGGCAATTGCTGATCAAACTCGACTCTGCCGTGGCGCGCTCCAACTACGAGGCGGTGCGCCAGCGCTACTTGGGTTTGCGCGCCATGCAAGGGCGGCTGATGGCCGAGCAAAGCCAGCAGTCCAAGATCACCTTCCACCCCGACTTACAGGCCGCTGCCAGCGATCCACTGATTCGCCAGCAAATGCAAAACCAAGAGCAACTATTTATGACGCGGCGCAGTCTGTTGCGCTCAGATTTACAGTCGATCGAAGAGAGCATCCAAGGCCAACAAGGCCAACTGCAGGCCTACAGTGGCATATTGGAGAACCGCCGCAGCCAGCAGCGCCTAATCCACGAAGAGCTCTCTCACCTGCGCGGCTTGGTGACCGAGGGCTACGCCCCACGCAACCGCCAACTGGAGATGGAACGCATGGTGGCCGACAACAGCTCGGCGCTGGCCGACTTGCAAGGCAACACCGTGCGCGCCCAGCGCAGCATCAACGAATTGCGCCAGCGTGCTCTCTCGCGCCAGCAGGAATACCGTAAAGAGGTCGAAACCCAGCTGGCCGACGTCAGCCGCGAAGTGCAAACCGACAACGAAAAAATGTACGCCGTCACCGACGACTTGGGCCGCACCGACATCAAAGCACCCGCCAGCGGCCAAGTGGTCAGCTTGGCGATACAAACTGTCGGTGCCGTCATCCAGCCCGGACAAAAACTGATGGACATCGTGCCAGAGGACGCCCCACTGCTGCTAGAAGCCCACGTTGCACCGCACCTGATCGACCGCGTCCACGCCGACTTGCCGGT
>CAIRYF010000339.1 GCA_903882725.1 uncultured Simplicispira sp. | reverse complement strand
TCAATCCCTTGTACGAAACTGCTAATAACCGTGCCTCGGTATTATTGAGCTATTTGTTTGAGCGTGGTAATGCCAAATTGGTAGATACCACCGACCGTGGCGAGCTTATTTTCCGCTTGGCAGTGGCCGGCATTACCATCAGTTGTTTGGTGCTGATAGTGGCGGGGTTCTTCTTCTTTCGCATTACTGCAAGCCCGCTGGAAAAAGCGGTTCTGTCATTGGAAGCCATTGCCGAGGGCAACCTGTCCAACAATGTGGACCCTTCAGGCTTTGGCGAGCCAGGGCGGGTGATGAATGCGGTAATGATGACGCAGATACATCTGAAAGTAATGCTGCATGAAATTCGGCAATCTTCAGATTCCATCCATCGGCAGTGCAGCAACCTCAACAAAGTAATGATGAACTTGGCCGAGCACTCAGACGAGCAGCAAGACCGCATCTATCAAAGCGTTGATGCAGTTAATGCTTCGCGTGTGGCGATGGGCAGTATTGCCAGCCATATGGACTCTTTGCTCGATGCCATTACGGTGGATCACAGTCACGCCACTGACACTGACACCGATCAAGCCAGCAACAACGATACAGCTGCAATGCCCGCGCCCACGCCCACAGCGGCGCAAGAGCCTGCGCCGGCGTTTGAATTGATGCCAGCTGAATTGTTTGCCGTGTTTGGCGACAGTTTTTCCCAGCCCTCTGCGCCCGCATCAACCAGCGCATCGGCAGACGCACCCACACCCGCAGCAAAGCCTGCCGTCGCAGCCACCGCTGCTGCGCAGCCTGAAGTGCCCATAAGCGATTTAAGCCAACAAGTGCAGACCGTGGCCAACGCAGCACGCAGCCAGTCGCTGGGAATAAATGAAATGTCTGGCCAGCTCCAGCAAGTAGCGCGGCTGATTGTGCAAAACCGTGAAGATGTGCAAGAGGCCTGGGCAGCTTCGCAACAGCTGCAACAAACAGCCCGGGAACTGGACGATCTGGTCAAGTATTTCGACTGACCGGGGGCATGGCACTGGGCATTGGCCTGCAAGGCCCCAAGCGGCGGTTGTTGTATGTGACGCTGTACGAACTGATCGCCATCGCAGCGGCCACGCTGGGCTTGGCGGCACTGTCAGGCCAAGGGGCTGCGCATTCGAGCGTGCTGGCCGTAGCAGCATCGGCCATTGCGGTGGTGTGGAATGTTGTTTTCAACACGCTGTTTGAGCGCTGGGAGTCAAATCAGGCACAGCGCAAGCGCACGCTAACGCGGCGCATTGCACACGCACTGGCGTTTGAAGGGGGGCTGGTGCTAGCGCTGGTGCCGCTGATGGCGTGGTGGTTTGGCATCACGCTGTGGCAGGCACTGGTAATGGACTTTGGCCTGATCGTGTTTTTTCTTTGCTACACCTTCGTTTTTAACTGGGTGTTTGACCGCATCTTTGGCCTGCCCGCGTCAGCACAAACGCGAGACTAAAGCACCAAAGCACCAAAGCGCCAACAAAACAGGTGCAGGTTAAAAGTCTCCGCCGTGCTGCCACATTTCTTTATCAAAGCGCACGCATTGG
>CAIRYF010000338.1 GCA_903882725.1 uncultured Simplicispira sp. | reverse complement strand
GGCCGTAATGGTCGTTGTAGCGTTTAAAGTGGTCAATATCTATCATCAGCAAGCACAATGCACTTTCGCCCCGTGCAGCACGCAGCCACTCGGTATTGAGCGCTTCGTCAAACTGGCGGCGGTTGGCCAAGCCCGTCAGGGAGTCGGTGGCCGATTGCAGCGCCAGCTGGCGGTTCATGGCCTCGAGGTCGTTGCCTTTGCGCACTAAATCCGATACATCGACCCGCGCCACAATCATGTGGCCATCCAGCGTACGGGTTTCGTACACATTGACCCAGCGCCCGCCCATCAAACCCTGCAAATACGGCTCACGGTTTTGACCACGGGCAGCAAGACGCTGCTCCATCCACGACTTCTTGCGTGCAAAATCTTCGCTCCACTGCGAGCGCTTGAGGTTGGCCAGCATCAGGCTGTGAAAGGTTTGGCCAATGTCTTCGGCGGAGTAAAAATCGTCGTGCATGCGGTTGTTCTTTTTGTTGCAAAAAACCAACCGGTCTTGCTCATCCCAAATTTCCAAGCCAACGCCCAGCTTATCTAAGCTCATGGCGAGCAATTGATGGGTGCGCTGCGTTTCAAGCTTGGCAGCCCACAGTTGGCGCTGGGTGTCGTTGGTATGTTGCTTTTCTGCATATGGATGCTGACCTAAAGCGGCACCCTGCCCGCCCATCAAACCGCCCAGATCAAAGCCCAAACCATTTGCCGGCAGGCCGTGCCAAAAGTAGCCGCCTTCGCCATTCATTACCGCTGCTTGTTCGCCCATGATTACTCTCCCTTAAAGAGGTTGATATGTGATGTAGGTTAGCTTAACCAGCCGAGCGGTATTAGGGAATACCCGAATATAGGTAATTTTTCTTTTTCTGCGGCTAATTGCGAATTCGCACACGTATTGCGTGGTGCAAAGCGCACAATTTTTGTCATATTCACGTCACAGGGAGTGCGATTATGAAAAGAATACTCAACAAACTACGAGCTGGCGCGCAGCTTTTTGCGCGGGGTCAGTATGGTGTAAGCGCGCTTGAATTCACCTTGATTCTGGTGTTGGTGGCGGTGGCAGTGCTGGCATCGGTAGATTCGGCTAGTGGCGCGCTTGAAATTTTTCTGAGCCGGCTGACAGACGGGTTGGCACCATGACGCTTAAAGTTTCTGTTGTTTGCGCCTCTGAAGACGGCTTGGAAGCCCTGAACCAACCGCATGCGGCCTTGGCTGATTCGGTGGTAGATGTGCAAAGAGGGTCCGCCAAAACCATTGGCGAGCTGATGCAGCGCGAACAACCCGATGTGGTTTTGCTAGATTTTCCCGATTCTGATGCACCCGCCATGGAGCAGATTGAACTGGCCTTGACCGGATCGCCCGGCACCCATATGGTGCTGGTAAGTTCGGACCGGTCTGCCGATTTTTTAATGCGCGCCATGCGTGCCGGTGTGCGCGAGGTGTTGCCCGCCCCGCTTAGTGCCACCACGGTGCAGGCTGCCGTACAAAGCGCCAGAACTCACCCTGCTTTTGGCGCGCGCCAACGTACCGCCATGGGGCGGGTGGTGGCAGTAATACCCGCCAAGGGAGGTGCAGGGGCTACTTTTTTGGCCACCAATCTGGCTTTTGCACTTTCCAAACAACAAAAACGTGTAGCCGTGATCGATTTAAACCTCTATTTTGGCGATGCATCGTTGTTTTTAGGGGACCGCATAGCAGTATCGAGTGTGGCCGACTTGTCGCGCCTGGCGGTCTGAAAGCAACACCCTCATGCAAATCAAACT
>CAIRYF010000337.1 GCA_903882725.1 uncultured Simplicispira sp. | reverse complement strand
TGCTAGAGCGCGACTTGGTGGTGCTCTGCTCGCCGGGCGATTCGCCGGGCCAGGCCCAATAGCCGACAAAGCACTACGCCATCGCCCTATTGTGTTGCTCAAGCCCGTTTTGAGCCTCTACAATGGCCCTGTCTGCAAAGCCGCCGAGCTTTATTTCCTTGAACCAATGCTCATACGAGCCGGGGCTTGGTACATTGCCCAGCGAGCGTGATCGTCTCGCGTTAGATGAACCCAACGCCGAGCTGCCCAGGCCCACCTGAACCCCCGGTTCAGGATGCCAGCCCGGCGGACTTTGCAGGCACCTTTTTCACAGCGCGCCCTGATGGCGTGCTGCTTATCGCCGATAGCCAATAGCTAATAGCCAATAGAGACTAAGCGCCTAAGCTACACACTATTGGCATTGACGCGTTTTAGCAGCGCGTCAAAATCGGTCGGCGCCAATGCTGGCGAGCATAAAAATCCTTGGTAATAATCGCACTGTAGATCTTGCAAAATAGCGCGTTGGGCGGGCGTTTCTACCCCTTCAGCCACAACCTCCATACGCAGTGCGCGCCCCATGTGGATGATGGCACTGACGATAGCCAAATCGCCTTCATCGTGTGGCAGCCCACGCACAAACGACTGATCCACCTTGAGCTTGTCGATGGGTAGTTTTTTCAGGTAAGCCAAACTCGAATAACCGGTGCCAAAGTCGTCAATAGCCAAGGCCACACCTAAATGCGCCACCGTAGCGAGCCGATCAGCAGCTTCTTGTGCGCTTTGCAGCAAAATCGACTCGGTCAGCTCCAGCTCCAACAGTGCAGGTAGCAACTGGTATTTGTGCAGCAATTCCTTTAAACGATCGATGAAATCAGGCTGGCAAAACTCTAAGGCCGATACATTGACTGACACCACCAACGCCATGCCTGCCTGTTGCCAGCGCGCCGCTTGCTGCACCGCCTGCTCTAACACCCAGGCACCTAGCGTAATGATGTAGCCGGTTTCTTCAGCCAACGGAATAAAAGCACCCGGTGAGACCGGCCCCAACTCTGGGTCTGTCCAGCGCAGCAAGGCTTCGGCCCCAATAATGTTCCCGGTCAATAAATTGAGCTGCGGCTGGTAATGCACTGTCATGCAATGGCGCTCTAGGGCATGGCGCATAGCGTGCTCTAGCTGCATCCGCGACAGCAAATTAGCATTCATTTGTGGGTGGTAGAAACAATAGTTTCCGCGCCCCTGCTCCTTGATCCGGTACATCGCCGTGTCGGCCTGCTTGATCAATTCATCCAGCGTAGTCCCGTCTTGCGGGCACATGGCAATGCCCATGCTGCACTGAATAGAAAATCCAATGCCATCCAGTGTGAAAGGCCGGTGCATCTCTTTCAGGATGCGCTCGGCCACCGCCTCACCTGCATCGGCGTCACCGCCTTGCAAATAGACCACAAACTCATCGCCACCCAGGCGGCACAACACATCTACGCTGCGCAGACAAGACTGCAAACGCGCGGCGACCAGCAGCAAAACACGATCACCAAATGCGTGGCCCAGCGAGTCATTGATAATTTTGAAGCGATCCAAATCCAGAAACAGTACGGCAAAACGGGCTGTACCAGGCAATGCGGCCTCAATCGCCGCATCGACACGCTGTGACAACAACAAACGATTGGGCAACCCTGTCAAAACGTCGCTGTAGGCCAGTTCATTGATGCGTTTCTGCGCCGCTTGCTGGGCCGTTAGGTCGCGCATAAAACCAATACTTTGGCTGGCCTGTCCTTGCTCGTCACGCAGCGTGACCCACGATAAATGCACAGAACAATCGCGGCCGGTCATGCGCACAAGCTGCAATTCGCCCTGCCAAACACCGTCGTTTTGCCATGCTGCCTGCACCTGCTTGGCAAGAAGAAGTGCATTTTCAGAGGTAAAAAGCGCAGTGACATCAGCGCCCAACAAGGGATGTGCCGACTGCGCCAACAAGGTTTCACCAGCAGGATTTACACGCAACAAACAGTGGTGGCTGTCAGCAATAAAAATGGCATCGGGGCTGGAATCAAAAACTTTAGCCGCCAAGCGCAATCCAGCCTGCGCTAGTACCTCTTGGGTAATGTCACGAAACGAATACACCCG
>CAIRYF010000336.1 GCA_903882725.1 uncultured Simplicispira sp. | reverse complement strand
GCCAGCTCAACACCGCCATCAAGCGCGCACGCTTTTTGGCCCTGGTGCCGTACAGCGACCAGCACAAGATCTAAGGAGCACAACCCATGCAAATCATTCTGCTCGACAAGGTTGTGAACCTCGGCAACTTGGGCGATCTCGTTCGCGTCAAAGACGGTTACGCACGCAATTTTCTGATTCCTGCTGGCCGCGCCCGTCGCGCCACTGAAGCGGCCAAGGCCGAGTTCGAAGCCAAGCGCGTTGAACTGGAAAAAGCCGCTGCCGCCAAGCTGGCTGCATCCCAAGCCGATGGCGAAAAGCTCGCTGGCAAGGTCTTCAAGCTGACGCAAAAAGCGGGTGTGGATGGCCGTTTGTTTGGTTCGGTCACCAACGGCGACATCGCCGAAGAGCTGAACAAGCAAGGCTTCAAAGTATTGAAGGGCCAAGTGCGTATGCCCCATGGCCCCATCAAGACCATTGGCGACACCACCATCAGCGTGGCTTTGCACACTGATGTGTCGGTCGAAGTGACAGTTTCGGTGTACGGCGAAACCGCCTAATCGCTAGAAGCGCCTTTCGGCTCTCAAAAAAAGCCGCCCTTGGGCGGCTTTTTTCTTTGCTGCACAGCGGCTGCCATCGGCCTTGAAGTCGGGCTGCTAGGATTGAAAATTAGCCTTGCGAGGAACCCCATGTCTGACGACTTCTTGCCCAGCGACAGCGGCTTTGCCCCCTACGACCGTGACGTTGCTCCCTTGCGCCTGCCGCCGCACTCTATCGAGGCCGAGTCCAGTGTGCTGGGTGGCCTGCTGCTGGACAACAACGCGTGGGATCGCGTCGGCGACTTGCTCAGTGAGGGCGATTTTTACCGTTACGAGCATCGCTTGATCTATGCCGCTATTTCCGGTTACATCAACGCCAGCAAGCCAGCGGACGTGATCACGGTATATGAAAAGCTGCAAAGCCAGGGCAAGGCCGAAGAAATTGGCGGGCTGCTGTATCTCAATTCGCTGGCCCAATATGTCCCCAGCGCCAGCAACATCCGCCGCTACGCTGAAATCGTGCGCGAGCGCGGTATTTTGCGCAAACTGGTCACCGCCAGCGATGAAATCGCAACCAACGCCTTCAACACCCAAGGCCGCCCGGTAGACAAAATCCTTGACGAAGCCGAGCAAAAAATCTTCAACATCGGTGAAGAAGGCTCGCGCATGAAGCAGGGCTTTCAAGCCATGGACACGCTGGTGGTTGACTTGCTCGACCGCGTGCAGGAGATGGCTGACAACCCCAACGACATCACCGGCGTGCCCACCGGTTTTATCGACCTCGACCGCATGACGTCCGGCCTGCAAGCGGGCGACATGGTGGTGCTGGCGGCACGGCCCTCGATGGGCAAAGCGCAGCCACTGGACGCGCAAGTGCGTACCCGTTGCGGCTGGAAGCGCATGGGCGAGCTGGCCGTGGGCGACGCGCTGGCCTCGGTGGATGGACAGCCGTCCATCGTCACCGGTGTGTTTCCACAAGGGCTGCGGCAGGTGTTTCGCATCGAATTTTCTGACGGGCGCGCCGCCGAGTGCTGCGCCGAGCATTTGTGGC
>CAIRYF010000335.1 GCA_903882725.1 uncultured Simplicispira sp. | reverse complement strand
GGCAAGCTGCTTTTCTTTAGGGTCTTTAACTTTGGCAATGTAATTATCCCAAATTTTATTTAATTCATTTTTATTTTTTGTAATGTTCTTTATGGGATCGTTTTGGGTAGCATTGTTAACTACGATATCCGAGTGAAGCCCAAACTTAAAATTCAATGCTAACGCTACCTGTGCGCGGTTATCTGCCATCAAAAAATTCATTCGCTGAATGTCTTGCACTGGCACCATTTCCTCATGGTACAACGCCTGAATATCTGCCTTGGATAAATTAAGTCCAGTAATTCCTAAAATGCCGCCACCAATCATCAGCATGGTGACAAATAAAATCCACAGCGGAATGCCATTTTTGATTGAAAGATGTTTTTTCCAGTTGGCATCAATTTTTTCTTTGATAATATCTGGCTTGGCGATGGCTCTTTTATACGTTGTCTCTGCTGCAGCCACATCCTCGCGCGAAGGGCAGGCCCGCACCGACATATAACCAGTGATCTCACCATTTTTCTTGATGGGCACAATCCGGGCATCAACCCAGTAGTGATCACCATTTTTGCAGCGGTTCTTGACGATGCCACGCCAAGGCAGGCCGCGTTTCAAGGTTTTCCACATAATCTCAAAAGCAATCGGCGGCATATCTGGATGCCGAATCAGATTGTGGTTTTTGCCGACCAGTTCTTCTTCTGAGAAACCACTGATTTCAACAAAATCTTTATTGGCAAAGGTGATGATGCCTTTGGTATTGGTCTTGGTGACCATATTCTTTTCGGCAGGAAAGCGTTGCTCCTGCCCAGTCACCGGTAGATTCATTTTCATCAAAATGCCCTTGGCTTCAATAGCTGAAATGTTGGCTGGCCCATGGTGTGGGGCTTGGATAATAGGGAGGTTTTATTCGGCCCAGACCTGTCGAATCGAGACGGCGGCATTTTGGCAATGGGACAAAGGCACCAATCCAATAATCTCAGACCCTGGTTGCGAGGTGTCGCGGCGGGTTGGTGGAGACAAAATTGTGCCTGCCTTGCCATAGATGCTGTAGACAATGGCCGCGTCTGATTTGACGGTAGGGCTTTTAACCACCGCAAGTTCCCCCGACTTAAGTTTGACAACCGTACCTGGCGATAACAAGCCTACCTTGGAGATCAAGATGCGCGCAATTTCTTCGTCAATTTCTGTGTCCTTTTTTAGATAAATCTCTTTCAGGGCATTTTGCGGAAAATACGCTTCGGCGCGGTAAGGTCGCATTTTGATCATGGCGCTGTAGCGATCGCACACACTCAAAATTCTGGCCCCCAAGCTGATTTCGTCGCCTTTCAGCCGCGCCGGGTAACCCGATCCGTCCAAGTATTCGTGGTGGCTGCGCACAGCATCAAGCCAAATCGGATCGGTTACCCCGGCTTGCTCTAGCAGTTTGGCGCTTTGCTCGGGGTGTTGGCGCATGACTGTCAACAAGTCTTCGGGCAGATACCCGGGGTGCTTGTCCAGCTCAGGCTGTAACGCTATTTGCCCTAAATCGCGCGTCAAGGCAGCACACATCAGTGACAAACGCTGCCCAGCATCCAGCCCTTTTCCCTGCCCAATCAGTTCGGTCAAGACGGCCCCCATCATTTGATGCACCACGATGTACGAGGTTTGGGTCTCTACCGAAGGAGCGCCCAGCGCGCAATCAACGCTCTTGTGGCAAATTTTTTGTACCGTCTCTGCAATTTTTTTGATGCGGGCGGTAACGTCTATTTGCTCAGGGCTTTTGAGTGTGGTGCCCAGTACGTGCTTGAGGTTGAGCAGCAACCCGCCCATGTGCTCAAACGGCGGCGGGTCTTCTAGCACTGGTGGCGGACGCGGATTGCTGGTGGTGTAGATGGTGGGGTCGGTCTCTATTTCATCGTATTGGGCACCGCGTATCAGCAAACGCGACACCTGCTCTGGCATATGAATGACCGAGCCACGGCGGAAAAGTAAAGAACCATCTTCGTTATAGATGGAGAACTCAATCGGTCTACCAAGAATAATATCGCTATGCACTAACTTCTTCACCGCTGCGCCTTTTCTTGCTCACTAAATCCAACCTTGCTATGGCAAAGTAAAAAATCGCTGACGCCTAAGAGTTCAAGGATGCCTGCGACTAACAGCGTACAGAATGCACCAGAAAGTTACTATATATCGCGTGTATATGAATGTTTTTTGATTGGCGTCAAGGATTTGACCATTTCATATATATGGGCATTGCAGTTTTTGTCATTGGGTACTGCTAAACCAGCGGCGCACAACGATCAGCTCATGGATACAAACCGCGCATTTCACGCGCCCGCAAGATGCGGGTGCAGGCAACGATAAAGGTGGCGGTGCGCAGGCATACCTTGTGCTCTTGCGCTACGTCCCAGATGCCGGCAAACGCATCTTGCATGATGCGCACCAAGCGGTCGTTGATTTCGGCTTCGTTCCAGAAAAAGCTAGAGAAGTTTTGCACCCACTCAAAGTAGCTGGCAGTGACGCCGCCTGCGTTGGCGATCACGTCGGGCAAGATCAGCACGCCCTTGCCGTTCAGGATGTCATCGGCCTCGGGGGTGGTCGGGCCATTGGCACCTTCGATGATCAAACGCGCTTGAATTTGACCGGCGTTGGCGGCGGTGATTTGGCTCTCTAGCGCCGCTGGAATCAAGATGTCGCACGGCACACCCCAGAAGGCGGCGTTGGGCATCACTTGCGCGCCGGCAAAGCCAGCCACGCCGCCGCTGTGCTGCACATATGCTTGCAGCGCTGGCACGTCCAAGCCGGCTTCTTGGTAAATGGTGCCGGTGTGGTCTTGCACTGCGACCACGCGCGCACCAGCCTCGGTAAACAACCGACCCGCCGTACCGCCGACATTGCCAAAACCTTGCACCGCCACGCGCGCGCCGGGCAGCGGCAAATTAATGCGCTGCGCTGCGGCGGCACCGACGGTAAACACACCGCGCCCGGTGGCCTCGGTGCGGCCCAGCGAGCCGCCCAACTCGACCGGCTTGCCGGTGACCACGCCGGTAGCGGTGCTGCCGGTGTTCATGGAGTAGGTGTCCATCATCCAGGCCATGATTTGGCCATTGGTGTTGACGTCCGGCGCTGGAATGTCTTGTGTCGGGCCAATGATCAGGCCGATCTCGCTGGTGTAGCGGCGCGTCAGGCGCTCCAGCTCTGCGCGCGAGAGCTGCTTGGGATCCACGCGGATACCGCCTTTGGCACCGCCATAGGGCACGTTGACCGCCGCATTTTTGACTGACATCCACGCTGACAGCGCCATCACTTCCGACAGCGTCACATCTTGGTGAAAACGCACCCCGCCCTTGCCCGGCCCGCGCGAGAGGTTGTGTTGTACGCGGTAGCCCTCGTAGTGGGCAATGGTGCCGTTGTCCAGCTCAATCGGCACATCGACAATCAAAATGCGCTTGGGGCGCTTTAAGGTTTCAACCCAGCGCGACAGATGGCCCAGATAGGGTGTAACGCGATCGACTTGCTTGAGGTAATTGCCCCACGGGCCAAGGTGATCGGCCTGCAAGTACGAAGGCACAGCATGGGTAGGCACGGCAGGTGTGCAGGAGTCGGATGACATAGCGAAGCGTCCTTGGGGGAAAGAGATAGAGGCACCGAGCTTAGGAGCGCAGCGGTAGATTGTCTAAGGCAAGGATCTTTGATATATATGCGCATTACGCATATATATTGGGGGTCAGAGTTAAATTTGAAGCCAAATCAGCCTCTAGCCCTTATATTGATTGCGGTTGTAGCTATGATTTTTGATTGACCTGTCTGGTGCCTAGTGCGGCTACGGCTACGGCTGTTGCTGTTGCTGGCGGCTTGTGCGCACTGAATTTGTTGTGTTTGAATACATTTTCAGGAGCCAAAAACAGCCACTTCAAACCATGCAAACCATGCAAAACATCAACTCCGCAGATCTCAAAACCATCCTGCACTCCAAGCGGGCCAACCTGTATTACTTGGAACATTGCCGCGTGCTGGTCAACGGCGGGCGCGTGGAATACGTCACCGACGAGGGCAAGCGCTCGTTGTACTGGAACATTCCCATCGCCAATACCACCACCGTTTTGCTGGGCACCGGCACGTCGGTGACGCAGGCTGCCATGCGCGAACTGGCCAAGGCGGGTGTCATGGTGGGGTTTTGCGGCGGGGGCGGTACGCCGTTGTTCAGCGCCAATGAATTTGAGCAAGAGGTGGCTTGGTTTGCCCCGCAAAGCGAATACCGGCCCACCGAATACTTGCAGCACTGGGTGCGTTTTTGGTTTGACGACGCCCTGCGCCTGGCTGCGGCCAAAGCCTTGCAAACCGCGCGCCTGCGCTATTTGCTACAGCACTGGGGCGAGCACACGCGGGCCAAAGAGGGCGTGTTTATCGTGCCCATCGACTCCCTTGCCGCGCTGGTCACGCAAACCAGCGCCGCTGTGGCAGCAGCGCCCGATGTCACGCACCTGCTGGCCTTGGAAGGGCGCTTGACCAAGCAGCTCTACAAGCTGGCCGCACACGCCACGCAGGCGGGCGAATTCACACGCAGCGCGCGCGGCGAAAGCCGCGACCCGGCCAATGCATTTTTGGATCACGGCAATTACCTGGCCTACGGCCTGGGTGCCGCCGCCACTTGGGTGCTGGGCCTGCCCGCAGCGCTGGCGGTGCTGCACGGCAAGACGCGGCGCGGCGGACTGGTGTTTGACGCAGCCGATCTGGTCAAAGATGCCATCGTGTTGCCGCAGGCTTTCATTTCAGCGGCGCGCGGCGATAGCGAAAAAGAGTTTCGCCAAGCCTGTATCGAGCAGCTCACCCGCAAAGAGGCGCTGGACTTCATGATTGACACTTTGAAAGCCATTGCATTAGAGACCGGGCGTATGGCGGCCATCGGCACAGCGCCAGGGGCTATCGAATGAACATTCTTCTGATCTGCGAGTGCGATAAGCGCGCTTTGGTGGAAACCCGTCGCATCCTCGACCAGTTTGCCGAACGCCGGGGCGAACGCACTTGGCAAACCCCTATCACCAAAGACGGCCTAGACACCCTGCGCCGCCTGCTGCGCAAAACGGCGCGCAAAAACACCGCTGTAGCCTGCCATTGGATTCGTGGGCTGGACCACAGCGAACTGCTGTGGGTGGTGGGCGATGCGCGCCGATTCAACGCCCAGGGTGCCGTGCCAACCCACACCACGCAGCGCAATGTGCTGCGCGCTGAGGATGAAAACGATTGGCACAGCGGCGAAGCGATTCACTTGTTCACCGCACTGGCTGCGCTGCTGCACGACTTGGGCAAAGCCAGCCAAGCGTTTCAAGACCGGTTGCGCGGCAAGGGCGAGATGGGGCGCAACGACTACCGCCACGAGTGGGTTTCTGTGCGGTTGTTTCAGGCCTTTGTGGGCACGGACGACGATGTCGGCTGGCTGCAACGACTAGCCACTGCGTCTGATGCTGGTGTGGACGCAGCCGCTTTTGAAGCGCTGTGGATCGACAAAGGCACTCGCCTGTTTTGCGATGGCTTGAGCGACTCTGGCTTCAGTGACGAACAAAAAACCGAGCGCAATCCATTCAAGGTGCTGCCACCACTGGCGCAAGCGGTGGCCTGGCTGGTATTGACGCACCACCGCCTGCCGTGCAGGCCTGTTCCCAACCAGACAGATGCATCGGACGAAGCGCAGGAAGACGGCGGATTTGCGTGGCGGCGCTTCGGTGCCAGGCCCAAATTTTTGAATCGCAGCCATCTCGATGGTTTGCTGGAGCAAGTCAACGCCGACTGGAATGAGCCGCGCGAGTCACCCCACCCTGCCAACCTGAGCGCCTACTGGGATTTCCCGCACGGCCTGCCGGTGCGCAACTCTGCCTGGCGCAAGCAGGTAGCTCGCTTTGCCCGCAAGCTGCAAGCTCTGTCGCCCGGCACGGTCGGCACGCTGTGGCCCGCAGACCCGTTTGTGGCTCATATAGCGCGGTTGTGCCTGATGTTGGCCGACCACCATTACTCTAGCCTCGGCCTGCAAAAGCCCGAGCAGGCCGACAGCGCGCTGCGCGACAAGCCCGTGCCCGAACGGAATGCCTACCTGCAGCCACAGGCCAAGCTGTACGCCAACACCACTACCAATGCCGTAGGAAAAAAGGTCTGCAACCAGACGCTGGACGAGCATCTGCTGGGCGTGCAAGCCCATGCCTGCATCATCGCCCATGCCCTGCCAAGTCTCGTGCGCAGCCTGCCCACGCTGCCAGACCACAGAAGCCTGAAAAAACGCAACACCAATGCCCGCTTCCAGTGGCAGGACAAGGCCACCGACCTGGCCGCCAGCGTGCGCTACCAAGCCGCTCAACACGGTGCCTTCATCGTCAACATGGCCTCCACCGGCTGCGGCAAAACACTGGGCAACGCCCGCATCATGAATGCGCTCGCTGACCCCAAACTGGGCCTGCGCTGCGCCTTTGCCATGGGCTTGCGCACACTGACCCTGCAAACCGGGCGCAGTTTCCAGCGCGACCTCGGGCTGGGCGACGACCAACTGGCCATCAAGGTCGGCGGCGCTGCCAGCCGCGAACTGTTTGCCTACTACGAGGCCCAAGCCGAGGCTACAGGCTCGGCCTCTACACAGGAATTGCTGGATGAGGGTGGGCAGGTGCTGTTCGAGGGCAACGACCAGCACCCGTTGCTGATGCGCCTGACCAGCGATGCGCAAACCCGCTTGTTGTTGGCTGCGCCGTTGCTCGTCTGCACCATCGACCATCTCACGCCAGCGACGGAAAGCCTGCGCGGTGGCCGCCAGATCGCGCCCATGTTGCGGCTGATGACGGGCGACTTGGTACTGGACGAGCCCGACGACTTTGATATGGCCGACTTGCCCGCACTCACCCGTCTGGTGCATTGGGCCGGACTGCTGGGCGCGCGCGTGTTGCTGTCGTCTGCCACTTTGCCGCCGGCCTTGGTCGAAGGTCTATATCTGGCCTACCGCGATGGGCGCACCCACTACCAGCGCCATCGGGGTGAACGCCCCGACGAGCCGCCCAAGCTGTGTTGCCTGTGGGTGGACGAGTTTGCACAAACCCACGCCGACTGCGCTGGCGCTGACGAATTTCGCAAAGCACATATAGATTTTATCCAACGCCGCTGCGCTGCACTGACCAAAGCCGAAGTACGCCGCCGCGCGGAACTGGTGTCGCTGCCACCCCATTGGAGTGGCATGAAAGACAAGGCGGCACGCCGTGAAGAATTTGCCCATTTCGTGCTGCAGCGCGCGTGGAGCCTGCACCAGGATGCGCAAAACCATAGCATCGACGTCGCCACCGGCAAGCACGTCAGCTTTGGCCTGATCCGCATGGCCAACATCGACCCGCTGTTTGACGTGGCTTTGGCCATGTTCCGTCTGGGCGCTCCTGCGGCCAACGTGCGCGTCCATTTGTGCGTGTACCACTCGCAGTTTCCGCTGCTGACGCGCTCGGGCATCGAATATGAACTCGATACCGTGCTCAACCGGCGTGCCGACAAGAGCGCTGGGGACAGTGCTGCAGACCCCGCCTTGCAACGCCCCGCCGTCCGCGCCTTGCTGGCACTGCATCCAGAGCCGCACCACCTGTTCATCGTGCTGGGATCGCCCGTCACGGAAGTCGGACGAGACCATGACTACGACTGGGCGGTGGTCGAGCCGTCCTCCATGCGGTCATTGATTCAGTTGGCAGGCCGGGTGCGGCGGCACCGGCCCGGTGCCGTGGAGCGCGCCAACATGGTGGTGCTGGACAGCAATTTGCGCAGTCTGGAACAAAAGAACACGGACGATGCCGTGTTCTGTAAGCCCGGGTTTGAAATGAAGCGGGTGACGCCCGCTAAAGGCTTGCAGCCCAGCGAGCTGCGCGATTCATCCAGCCACTTTCATCTCCAGTCGCACAGTTTGACCAGCCTGTTGCCCGAGTGGGCGGCAGAAGGCGGTGCCATCGATGCCCGCCCCCGCATTGCACCGCGCGACAAACTACAGCCCAAAGCCCTGTGGGTGGACTTGGAGCACGCCCGTATGCGCGACACCATGCTGCCGCGCGATGCCAGCAGCCGCTTCTTTACCCCGGTGGAGCGCGCTGCCAGCCTGCATTGGTCGGCACTGGGCAGCCTCTGGCTTACGGGTCTGCTGCCGCAGTTCCAACGCTTTCGCCATGACCCGCTGCCGCGCGTGGACGTGGCATGGCTGCCCGAAGACGATGCCGAACACCTGACCCTGCACCGCGTGGACGACGGCGCCGGCCCGCGAGAAAAGCTGTTTGTGCCCATCCAGAGCTTGGTCAACCAAGTGCCCGATGCCGCTGTGCGCGGCGAGCGCATCACGCCCTGGATGCAACTGGATTTGCTGGCGGCGCTGGAGCAATGGGCAGAACAGCAAGATCAGCCGCTGCGCCGCAGCGCCGAAAAAATCGCCATCGCCAGCCTGTCTGATCAGCAACAAGGTTGGCTCTGGCATCCCATATTGGGCTTCACGAAGCAAAATTGAGCAGGCTAAACCGACAGAAGATGCAATGGATGGACGGCTTCGATGTCCGCCTGCAATGCCGCATTGATCTCTGCGCTGCGCAGATCGTAGGCCGTTTGCAGATTCAGCCAGGACTGTGCATCGCCGCCCAATGCGCGACTCAGTCGCAGCGCGGTGTCGGCGGTGACACCGCGCCGCTCCAGCACGATATCGTTGATGCGTGAAGCGGGCACATGCAAATGCTTTGCCAACGCATTCGCGCTCAAAGCCATCGGCTTGAGAAAGTCTTCACGCAAAACCTCCCCGGGGTGCACCGGACGCATACCGTTTTTGATCATGTTCAAACTCCTGCCCCTGCTCCCCCGAGGCGCGGGATTCTGAGCTGCCTATGCGGCAGTGAACGGAAATTTCACCCATGAGGTGACTTTTCTAAGCTGCCTTTTCGGCAGAGGGTCGAACCTTACCACTAGGAAATGACGCAGAGAAGTATTTAAATTGTTTT
>CAIRYF010000334.1 GCA_903882725.1 uncultured Simplicispira sp. | reverse complement strand
GGCCGAAGACAAAGATATGTTGGAAGACTTGGTGGCTGCCGCCTTCAACGCCGCCGTGCGCAAGGCCGAAGAAACCTCGTCTGACAAGATGGGAAAAATCACCGCCGGTATGCCCAGCCTGCCCGGCGGCATGAAATTTCCGTTTTGATTTTTGACCACAGGGCAGACGAATATGTCCAGCACCGACTCGCTTGATGCGCTGATTCAGGCGCTCAAGCGCTTGCCGGGCGTGGGCATCAAGTCGGCCGCGCGCATGGCGTTTCATCTGCTGCAGCGCGACCGCGAAGGTGCGCTGCTGCTGGCCCAGGCGCTGGCGCGGGCGGTGGACACTGTGCAGCACTGCACGCGCTGCCATACCTTTACCGAGGGCGCAGTCTGCGCGGTGTGCCTCGACCCCGAGCGCGATGCCACCCGCCTGTGCGTGGTCGAAACCCCCGCCGACCAATCAGCACTGGAGCGCACCAGTGCCTTTGATGGCCTGTACTGTGTGCTGATGGGGCGCATCAGCCCACTCGCCGGTATTGGGCTGCACGACATTGGCCTGAAAAAACTGCTCGATCGCGCCAGCGATGGTGTGGTCGAAGAAGTGATTTTGGCGACCAACTTCACCGCCGAGGGCGAAACCACGGCCCACATCGTCAGTGAAGCGCTCAAAAGCCGTGGCCTGCGCGTCACCCGCTTGGCGCGCGGCGTGCCGGTGGGCAGTGAGCTGGAATACGTTGACTTGGGCACCATTGCCCACGCGCTGGCCGACAGGCGCTAGCGTACTGTGGGTATTAAGTAGAACCACCTCAGGGAATGCACTAAGTGCGGTGTGGGGCAAGCTGCGGCACCATTGCTGCACTGCATCATTTTTATTTTTCCTTTGTTTGCTTCTTCTTTCATTCGTCGCCGCGTCTTGGGCGCTTTGTGTGCTTTGGCTGTCCCGCGTTTGTGGGCCTTGCCAAGCAGCGCGCCCGAGCGCATCACGCTGGCCATTGGGGCTCGCAGCGTGTTTGCTTTTCGCCACCTGCCGTTGACCATTGCCGAGCAACTCGATTTTTTTACTGCCGAGGGGCTTGATGTGACCCTGCAGCCCTATGCCAGTGATGCTTTAGCGCTGCAGGCCATGCACGCAGGCGCTGCTGATGTGTGTGCGCTCGATTTTGAGCAGCTGCTGCGCCAGCCTAGCGTTGGTAGCGACGCTGTAGCTGCGCGTTGTTTTGTCGTGCAGGGGCGGGCGGCGCAAGTGGCGTTGGGGGTGTCTTTGCGTGCCTTGCCACGGTTTAAAAATTTGGTTGACCTGCGTGGGCGCAAGGTAGGGGTGTGCGCGCTGAATACCCAATCGCACACCGTGGCCTGTTTGGCACTGGCGCAGGCGGGGATGGCTCCAGAGGAGGTGACTTTTGTGGCGGTCGGCGAAGGCGCACCAGCAGCGGCTGCTTTGCGCTCTGGCCGGGTGCAGGCGCTGTGCCACGGTGACCCATTGATGACGCAGTTGGAGCAGCAAGGCGACGTGCGCATCGTCGGTGATGCGCGCACCCTGAGTGGCGCTCAGGCGCTGTTTGGCGGCACCGTGCCCAGCGGTTGCTTGGTGGCACCAACGGTTTTCTTACAAAAGCGCGCTCCACAGGCGCAGGCTTTGGCCAATGCGGTAGTACACGCTCTCAAGTGGCTGCAGACAGCAGGCCCGGCGGACTTGGTAAAAGTGTTGCCTGCCCACAGTTGGGGGCAGGCGCGCAGTATTTATTTGGCAGCGTTTGCCCGGGCGCGCGAGACACTTTCGCCCGACGGCATGATGCCCAGCAACGGCCCAACAACTGCCTTGCGCGCGTTGGCGCTGGCCGAGCCCGACGCAGCGCGCATTAACGCAGCGCGCACCTTCACGTCCGAGTTTTCCTACAAAGCCAAACGCAAGTTCAGCGCTTAAACCAGGCAGCAGATCAGCGTTTAGCCACTTTTTTTGATGCCCCGCCCCGACTGCTGGGGTGGCTGCTGCGCTGAGAGGCGCGGGCAGTTTTCTGTGGGGCGGATTTTTTGCTGGCCGTTTTGGCTTGGCGCACACGCACACCAGCGCTGCCGGTTTTGACTTGCATAGGCAAATACAGCACGACTTGCTGGCCTGTTTTGAAAGCGGCGCTGGTCTTGGTGTCGTTCCAACTGGCCACGCTGGTGGCGCTCAGGCGGTAGCGCTTGGCCATGCTGGCGACACTGTCGCGTTTGCCAGCGCGCACGGTGGTGCGGCGGGTGATTATTTCTGGCGTCAAGGCCATCTGGCCGTTGTCAGCGACGTGTTCGGTCACGTCTTGGCGCGTGGTGGTTGAGCGCGGCACAATCAGCGCCGAGCCGCTTTTGATCAACATATGCGGTGGAATGTTGTTGATACTGCGCAGGTCGCTCTCACCCATGCCCACACGCTGGGCTGCTTCGGCCACGCTCATGGTGGTGGGCAGCGTCCATACCGTCCAACTGGCGTATTGGTTTTCTTTGTGTGCCTGCATATTGCGCTCAAACACTTTGGCGTTGTCCCAAGGAAGCAAAATATGCGGCGTGCCAGCAGCAAAAATAACCGGTTTGTGCAGCGATGGATTGAGCGCCTTAAAGTCAGACACCTGCACGTCGGCCAGTTTTGCGGCCAATGTCACGTCGATGTCACGGTTGATATCCACTGTATCGAAATAAGGGTGGTTTTCAATTAAAGGCAGCTCGGCGCGAAAGGATCGTGGGTCGGACACAATATTTTTTACTGCCTGCAACTTGGGCACGTACAGGCGTGTTTCTGCGGGCATATTTAGGTCGGTGTAGCGAATACCCAAGCCAGCTTTTTGATTGCGCGCAATGGCGCGGCTGACGCTGCCTTCGCCCCAGTTGTAGGCCGCCAGCGCCAAATGCCAGTCGCCAAACATACGGTGCAGCTTTTGCAAATAGTCCAGTGCCGCACGGGTTGAGGCCAGTACGTCGCGGCGGTCGTCGCGAAAAGCGTTTTGTTTCAAGTCAAAATAATTGCCGGTAGCCGGCATAAATTGCCACATACCCGCTGCTTTGGCGCTAGAGACGGCCTGTGGATTGAAGGCGCTTTCAATATAGGGCAGCAGCGCCAACTCGGTTGGCATATTGCGCCGCTCTAGCTCTTCAACGATGTGAAACAGGTATTTGCTAGAGCGCTCGGTCATGCGCTGGATGTAGTCGGGCCGGGTGACATACCACTGTTCGCGGTCTTGTACCAAGTCTTGCTCTAGGTCGGGCATGGCAAAGCCCCGGCGAATGCGATCCCACAGGTCAGCCGGTGGCAACAGCGAGGCCACTTGGCTGCTAGCGGTGTATGTTGCCGTGATGGGGCGCAACTCGCCCTGCGGAATATCGGTGTTGTATGGCGCTGGCGTGGCGGGATCCGATATGGCCGTGGCGGCTGAGGCAGAGGTCGAGGTCGAGGTCGAGGTCGAGGCGTCTTCGGTGTCGGCGGCCGAGGTGGTGCCATTGGTTGCGCAGCCGGTGAGCCACAACGCGCCTGTCAGGCAGGCAATTTGTAAAATTTTCATCGGAAGTTGTTTTTCCATTTGCGCAGTGCCGCAAAAACGGCGACGGCGTCGGTTGGGTCGATTGAAGGATCAAAACCACGCGCTGCCTTGATGACTGCGGCGACGTGGGTGCGTAAAAAAGGGTTGATTTGCCGCTCTAGGGCGATGGTGGACGGCAGGGTCGGTTGCTGCTGGGCGCGCAGTGCCTCGCACAGCGCGCTGTAGTGGAGTAGCTGTGCGTTATCGGGTTCCACCACGCGGGCAAATTTCAGGTTCGCCAGCGTGTATTCGTGGGCGCAGCAAATGCGCGTCTCAGGTGGCAGCGCGGCCAGCGTTTGCAGCGAGGCCAGCATTTGCGCCGCCGTGCCCTCAAAAACCCGGCCACAGCCGCCAGAAAATAGCGTATCGCCGCAAAACAGCAACGGCGCTTGGCCGACGGGCGTGGCGTAGTAGGCGACATGGCCGGCAGTATGGCCGGGAATGTCGAGTACGCGCAGCGACAAATTCAGCGCCGGCACATCAACTTGCGTGTCTTGCTGCACTGGCACAAACGGCTTGGGGATGCGCTCGCGCGCCGGGCCGTAAACGATGGCACCGCTGGCCGTGCGCAGCGCTGGCACGCCGCCGGTGTGATCGCTGTGGTGGTGCGTGACTAGAATCGCCTGTAGTGCGACGCCCAACCGGTCTAACGCTTGCAATACCGGCTCTGGCGTGCCGGGGTCGATCACGACGGCGACACATTCGTCGTGCAACATCCACACATAGTTGTCGGAAAAGGCAGGCAGTGGCAGCAGATTCATGAGCACTCAAAATACAGGTTTGCACCATTGGTTCGATTCTCCGCCGGGGCGCTACTTGCTGCAATGGGAGCAGGCGCGGTTTGACGAAGCGGTGGCCGACGTTTTCGGCTACTACAGCCTTCAGCTGGGGATGCCAATGTTACCGGGCTTGCGCGCCAACCGTATGCCGCACCGCTGGTTGGCGTTGGGCGCTGACCACGCCACCCCCCTAGAAAACCCCGCACCGTGGTCAGCCAGCTTGCTGGCGCACGCCGTAGCCTTGCCGTTTTCTGACGATAGCCTGGATTTATTGGTGCTGCCGCACGCGCTGGAAATGAGCCACGACCCGCACACCGCCCTGCGCGAAGCTGCCCGCGTACTGGTGCCCGAGGGGCGCTTGGTCATCAGCGGCCTGCACCCGGCCAGTCTGTGGGGGCTGCGCCAGCAGTGCGCTCGCTTGCACCAGCGCGCTGGTGGCACCGCAGCACTGTATTGGCCCGAAAGCGTCCAACTGATTGCGCCGTGGCGCCTGCGCGACTGGCTGCGGCTACTGAGCTTTGAGGTCGAAGAAGTGCGTTTTGGTTGCTACCGCCCTGCCGTGCGCAGCCAGGCGTGGCTGCAGCGCTGGGCGTGTCTGGACAGCGTGGGCGAGCGCTTTTGGCCGATACTCGGGGCCGCTTATTTTGTGGTGG
>CAIRYF010000333.1 GCA_903882725.1 uncultured Simplicispira sp. | reverse complement strand
TCCATCAGCACCCCCCCCCTGCAATCCCTACTGCGTAGGGGCAAAAAATCACCTTAAACTTCTCCGTTCTTTGGAGCAGCTTTTCCGCACAGCCGCGCTCGCCCGCACAGCTTGCGAAGTACCCTGCGCTTGGGGCTGCTTTATTTACCCATTTTTGAAAGATTTCTCCATGAGCACTCCGTTTCGTATGCACACCATTGCGGCAGCACTGGGTCTGGCTGGCACCCTACTTTTCTCGACTGCACACGCGCAGAACATCAAAATCGCCATGGTGATCCCCACCACCGGCGCACTCACCCAATACGGTGACATGGTCAAAGAAGGTGCCACCACGGCGGTCGAAATGGTCAACGCCGCTGGCGGCGTCAACGGCAAAAAAATTGAACTGATCGCTGTCGATGATGCTTGCGAACCCAAGCAAGGCCCCGTCGCCGCCAACCGCGTGGTCAATTCTAAAATTGGTTATGTGGTCGGCCCCGTCTGCTCGGGTGCCGCAATTGCTGCTGCGCCGATCTACAACAACGAAGGTGTGGTCGTCGTCACCCCATCGGCCACTTCGCCCGGCCTGACCGAGGGCAAAAACTACCACTTCATCTTCCGCACCATTGGGCGCGACGACCAGCAAGGCCCAGCGGCTGCCAAATTCATTGCTGAAAAAGTCAAGCCCAGCAAAGTCGCTGTGCTGCACGACAAACAGTCCTATGGCCAAGGCATTGCCTCATCAGTGCGCGACGACCTGAAAAAAGCAGGCGTCAACGTCGCACTGTTTGAAGGCATCAACGCCGGCGACAGCGACTACTCCGCCGTCATCACCAAGCTCAAAAGCGCCGGTATCGACTTCGTGTACTACGGCGGTTATCACCCAGAAATGGGCCTGCTGCTGCGCCAGTCGGCTGAACAAGGCCTAAAGACCCGCTTTATGGGCCCAGAAGGCGTAGGCAACCCCGAAGTCAACGCCATTGCGGGCCCCGCCGTCGAAGGTATGTTGCTGACCCTGCCTGCCGACTTTGCTGCCAATCCCAAAAACGCCGCCATCGTCAAGGCTTTCAAAGACAACAAGCGCGATGCTTCGGGTGCCTTCCAACTGTCCTCATTTGCTGCCACGCAAGTGCTGATCGACAGCATCAAGGCCGTGGGCGACAACCCTGCCAAAGTGGCCGACCATCTGCACAAAACCAGCTTTGACACTGCTATCGGCACTATCGGCTGGGACAAAAAGGGCGATCTGAAGTCGTTTGACTTCCAGATCTTCCAGTGGCACAAGGACGGCAGCAAGTCCATAGCTAACAAATAAGCCACTCAATAAAGTTTCAGATTTTTTATTGCAAGGCATGGCACTGCACTGGCGGTGGCCATGCCTTGTCGTTTCATCCTTTTCGGGGTGGATCGTATCTGCCCGCGCGCCAGTCAGATCCTGAAAGCGCGGCGGCACGCACCGCTCCAGTCTTTTTTCGGATAACCCAATGCCTGAATTCTTGCCGCAGCTGATACAACAGCTATTCAACGGCCTCTCGCTGGGTGCGATCTATGCGCTGATTGCCATTGGCTACACAATGGTCTACGGCATCATCGGCATGATCAACTTTGCGCACGGCGAAATCTACATGATCGGTGCCTATGTCGGCTTGGTCACTCTCTCGGCCATCGGCACACAAAGCGGCCTACCGGTCTACGTCATCATGGGGCTGATGCTGCTGGTGGCTGTGGTCATCACCGGCATCTACGGTTTTGTCGTGGAGCAAGTGGCCTACAAGCCGGTGCGCCACGGCCCGCGTTTGGTCGCGCTGATTTCGGCCATCGGTATGTCTATTTTTTTGCAAAACTGGGTCGCTTTGGGCCAAGGTGCGCGCGATATGGCTGTGCCTTCGCTGCTACCGGGCGCGCTGCGTTTTGGCTCAGACAGCGCCTTTGAAATCTACATTCCCTACACCCGCGTAATGATCATCGTCGTCGCCGTGGCGCTGATGATTGCATTGACGATTTACATCAAGCACTCGCGCATGGGCAGGGCGTCGCGCGCCTGCTCACAAGATATGCACATGGCCAACTTGCTGGGCATCGACACCAACCGCGTTATCTCTTTTACCTTCATCTTGGGTGCCATGCTGGCTGCC